>JAAZCB010000089.1 GCA_012513545.1 Clostridiaceae bacterium | reverse complement strand
GGTTTAAGGTATATAAAACCCAAAATTACCGATACATGTAAAAAGTCATAAATAATATAGTTATAATGTAGTATTTCTGATGACTTTATTAGTATTGGGTCTCTTCATTATTTATGACCTGGTCATACCAATCCTGACCTGTTTCGTACAGCCCCTCGCTTTTATCAATTCTGTCGCCTAACATTTCAATACAAAGAGCTTTCATAATATGCCCCTTCAAATCTGTCTGATTACCTTTTGCAAACTCTGACAGCATATATTGTAACGCAGGCTCGCCCATTTCTATTATACTTTCATACTCCTTTTCATGGGCATTAATATATGCGTATGGGTTTGAAGCTGTCATAGGTGATGATGCAATAGTTTCAAGCCTCATTTCAACTTCATTAATTGTTTCCTGAGAAAATCCCTTTTCTTCCGGTAGTTCTACCTTTTTGATATCTGAACTTCTTTTCGTAGTGATCTCGGGCTGTATGCTATTACCATTTGCCTTCCCGGCATTATTATCCGGATTTGCAGCTAATAAAGACCCAATGCTTGCAGTCAGTATAACCGCCAGGGCAGTTACCCAAAAGGCAGGACGTCTGTAATCAAGTACATTTTTTATCCTGGCTTTCACACTGTTTTCTCCAAATGCAAGTGGACTGCCTGCTATGAGTTTCTTCCCTATTGACATGGACAAGAGGGACTGTGTATACTCCTTTTTAATCTGGCTTCCAATTTCTCTGATTACCTTTTCATCACAGGACATTTCCATATCACGGCACATAAGCTTGAAACCTATCCAGACCAACGGATTAAACCAATGAATACAAAGAGCTGAAAATGCTAACGGTTTTACTAGATAATCCAATCTTTTTATATGGGTTTGCTCGTGCTTTAAAATATATTTTTTTTCATTTTCATTCAAACACACAGGCAGGTAAATCAAAGGCTTAATGATCCCCAGTACAAAAGGAGTCTCAATGCCCTCGCACTCATATATGTTGTCATGGAGCCTTGTTCCGAAGCTTACTTTATATTTTATGTATATATAGGATATAAGGCTGTAACCCACTAATAAAATAATGCCTGATATCCATATGATTGATAATACACTAACCAGTACCTGTACGTTGATTATGCCTGGATTTTGTGTTACAACAGGCAATGAACCGTTTATTGTTGTATTAACGTTATTTATTGCTGATTCTGTCTTCGAAGCATCAATAAGAACTGAATTTAATGAAATATTATTAATGCTTCCTGCCGTTTTGGAAAAAGGTGTTAATAGGCTGAAGGCAGAAGTAAAGGAAAACGGAATTATCAAGCGGAATAATACTACCGCCCAGAGACTGTACGAAAAAATCTTTGGTAACTTCTTTAGAAAGAGTCTTGCAATCATTACTGCTAAAACAACGTAGCTTGCAGTTGCACTCATATTTAGAACACATAAAAATAATACTTTTAAATACATGCCCATAGATTAATCCTCCCTGAAACTATCAATCAGCTTTTGCAGGCTTTCCGCCTCAGCTTTTGATATTTTTTTTCCGCTCATAAAGCTTGTGATAAACTGTGGCAGCGAACCTCCGAAGGTTTTTTCCATAAACTGCTCGCTCTCAAATTTCTGCACCTGTTCTTTTTTTACAATAGAAGTAACAAGTGCCTTCTCATTTCTTAATATATTTTTCTCACATAACTTTTTAAGTACTGTATAGGTTGTGGACTTTTTCCACCCTAGAATATTATTGCACAGTCTTACAAGTTCACCTGAAGCGACAGGTTCATTTTCCCACACAATATCTGCAAATCTGTATTCACTTTCACATAGATCAAACTGGCTCATATTTTACCTCCTGGTCTATAATAATAAACTTATCTTGTTATAAGTCTATCACTATAGACCAAGGTTGTCAACAGTGAGTCATTCGGAACCGTCCCCACTGACTCTATAAAATTTTATTCAATATTTTTTAAACCCCAATTTTTTTTATGGTTGTTTCGAATAATATAACAGTTACATATTCTTGAGAATTTACTAAGCTCAGCAAAAATAATACTTGAACGCGACTATAAGCAATATGAAGCAACTATGAATTAGATATCTATACCGAATATAATTATTTCTATATTTGGTATATTTATAAAATAAGTATTTATTTCATTTTGAAAGGATGATTAAGATGATTAAGAAAACTAAAGGCTTATTAGCGTTATGTATGCTAATATCAGTATTGCTGACAAGCGTATGCGGGGTAAGTGCAGCACCAGCTCCAAAAAAACCAGCTCCACCACCACCGGGGCCCAAGGACAAAATCAAAATTGAAATCCAAGTAAACCACAAAATACCAAAGCCACACCAAAACATCAATATTACTTTTATTGACTTAAGCAACTCGCATTGGGCTTATACCCCAGTATTGGATCTTTGTAACCGTGGAATTATTATTGGATACTCAGACAACTCCTTCAGACCAAATGAGCAGGTTACAAGATCTCAGTTTGCTACAATGCTTGCAAAAACACTTACCTTAGATACTAAGAGCAAAACTCAGACCTTTAAGGATGTTCCTAAGAACAGATGGGATTTTCAGGCAGTAGAAGCAGCAAAATCATACCTTACAGGTTATAAGAAAAGCAATGGTGAAATGTTCTTCTACGGTGAAAGAAGCGCTGTTCGTGAGGACATGGCTGTTGCATTAGTTAAAGCGCTTGAGTTGGAAGTATTAAGCAATGATGACAAACTGGAAGACATATTTGATGATTATGAAAAAATTTCTGAAAATTTAAGAGACTTTGTTTATACTGCTTACAAAGAAGGAATCATGATCGGATCTGATGGTAAATTCAATCCTCAAGGATCTTTGACCAGGGCTGAAGCAGCTGCACTGTTAGAAAAAGTCATTGAGAAAACAGAAAAGGTTGTTATTGGTGACATTAGCGATGAAGATAAAGTGGTAGTAGGTAGTAGCTCTGATGCAACACTTAGTTCTCTTAAGCTTGATAATGTAGCAGTTGAGGATTTCAGCAAAAATGATACATACTATGTAGTAAAACTTAAAAATGATGATATCCCCAAGGTTACAGCAAAGGCAACTAATTCTGATGCTGAGGTTGAAATTATCCAGGCAACAGATATACCTGGATATGCAAGTGTAGTTGTTACTTCCAGTGATAAAAAAGCAACAAAAACCTACACAATTCGCTTCTTGCTGGAAGATGCAAGTTCAGATGCAACACTTAAATCTCTTAAGTATGATAATATACTTGTAAAAGATTTTGATAAAGATGATACCTATTATTCAGTAAGTGTTGATGATGATGATGACATTCCTACAGTTACAGCTGTAGCAAACAATGACGGGGCTGTAGTTACCATAACCCAAGCAACAGAAATACCTGGGTATGCAAAGATAGTTGTAGTTGCAGAAGATGGTGTTACAAAAAGCATTTATC
Source organism: Clostridiaceae bacterium (assembly GCA_012513545.1). The sequence goes on along the minus strand of JAAZCB010000089.1, from coordinate 1,268 downwards.
ATATAAAATTTGTAGCAGATAAAAGCTCAGATGCAACACTTAAATCTCTTAAGTATGACAGCAAAAGTGTAAAAAACTTTGATGCCAAAACTACATCTTATGTTGTAGAGCTTGATGATGATAGTGATATTCCTAAAGTTACAGCTGTAGCAAACGACTCTGATGCTAAATTAACTGTAACTCAGGCAACATATTTGCCAGGAACAGCAAAAGTGCTTGTAAAAGCTGAAAATGGTAAAGAAAACACATACAAAATTCATTTTGTTGTAGCTGACTAATCATAGTATAGAAACAAAGGGACGGTTCGTGTGTTTCATCAATGAAACGCGCGAACCGTCCCTTTGTTTCTCTTGTTAAATGTGAGTCAGGAAGAACCGTCCCCAGTGACTCAGTTTCCGACAGGTAAATTTATTAAAGTCCCGTTTGAATACTGTTGTATAAGTCCTGCATCTGTCAGGTTAACTACATTATCTCCGTTTACATCTGCCGCTAGAATCTGCTTGCTTGACAAAGTTTTGTCCTTACCCAGGTAATACTTAAAAACCAAATCCGTATCAGCTGTAGTTACTGCTCCGTCGTTGTTAACATCTCCATATGTATAGGCATAATATTTGCTTGCAGGTAAGGCAGTAATTCTACCTGAAGTATAATACTCCATGTATATATTATCCATTTCATCAAGAAGTCCGTTTCCGTTTATGTCTGCAGCTACTTTTTGCCGTTCGGATGTGAGAAGTTTAATACCATTTATATGATTTGAAAGTAATTTCTGGTCTGTGCTATCGACACGACCATCGTTGTTTATGTCCCCTATCAGTACAGAGCCCATAACTTTATCAATAGCTTTTGCAACATTAAGTCTTCCCTCTGATCTGACCTTCAGACCTTCAACATGATCTACAGTTGATAGAATTATACCCTTCAATTGAACAGGAGTAAGTGATGAATTTGCTGATAGCAACAGGGCTGCTGCTCCGGCAACATGAGGTACAGCCATGGATGTTCCACTATTATAGCCATATATTCCACCTGGCAAAGTACTTAATATTGAACTACCAGGAGCAGAAAGATCTACTATATTCTTTCCATAACTCGAATTGTCAGAAAGCTTATCCTGAGCATTCGTGCAGGCAACGGTTATTACATTATCCAGTTTGAAAGCTCCAGGATAGATCGGAGACAAGTCAGTATTTGACTCACTGTTTCCTGCTGCTCCAACAAATAGCCCGCCCTTGGAAATAGCTGTTTTCATAAGTGGAGCTAACTCT
>JAAZCB010000969.1 GCA_012513545.1 Clostridiaceae bacterium | reverse complement strand
GATTTATAGTAGGCAATGTCTTTTGAATCAATTTCGCCGTCATCATTTACATCACCCATAATATATACTCCTACTTTATCAAATGCTTTCTTTATATTATCATTGTAATTATTCTTTTTTGTTTCTGTAAATACATCCGTTGATGCAAGAACAGCTTTTCTACAATCAGAGAACGTTGCTTCTTTTGTGTCATCTGTCATATCCTTCAGCTTATCCATCGAACGATACCAGATAACCTTAAGGTCCTCTGCAGGAATTCCATAAGATTCCATAAGATATGCAGCATTTGATATTACCGTAGAACCAAGGGCTGAATATGTACGATCACCGGAATTTGAATTCATCAGTGTTGGAAGTGCTTCTCTTAAGCTTATATAATCTGTATAGAAATTATTAGTGCTGTAATACGGAGTTTCTGTATCTTTAGGCGACTTAATATCTCTCAAGCTGAAATTTTTATTGTTGGCGTTAATGTTTTCAATATTATGATCTGTTCCGATTTTCCATTCACGTGTGTCGTCGTTAAGCTCGCCCATTATATCACTGTATGCTTCCATAAGACATGCTGTTTCACCCTTAACGGTGCTGTCCCAGCCAAGTTTCAACCCTGTAACAAGATGAGTGTATTCGTGCGTTACTATGTCAATATCCGTTCCCCAGTCCTGAGTGCGAATCCCGTCGCCGATTCCGAATACGAGTCCATAATTAGATGCACCGGCGTTATTAACGCCGCCGGATTTATTATTTACTGAACGTGTAATACTTATCGGTTCGTTGCGTCCGTAAAAGTCCCATCCGAGATCGTTATAAAAATCCCATGCTTTACCCACGTTGTAAAGAAGAGCGTTATTCTCATGATAATAATTTGTTGAATCAGTGCTGTCAATATTTGACATGCTTAAACCACAAAAAATATTTCGTTTCATATCATAAAAATATGTTTTTCCGTCTTTCTGTGCCAGATTTACGCTGAATGAATATTTTCCGAGTATATCACTTGATTCCTTGTAAAGTATCGGATTACGTACGACAGAAACATCGTTGCAAGGCGTATACTCTGTTACGGCATTTGCTGTGAATACGGTTGCCTGCAATGAGATCAAGGTTATTGCAGCAGCAATAGCTCTTTTTAAATTTCTTTTCATTTAAACACCCCTTCAAATTAGTTTTTTGTTATATTAAAAAATTAATATATAAATTATAGCAAAACAGCTAAAAAATTTGATGAAAGAATAGTGAAATAATAGTGAAAATAATGTGAAAGAATTCTTATTTACTTTCATAAGAATTGCCCTTGAAGCCCCAGTGGATGCATCCGTGTCATAAGGGGCAAAGTATTGATTTGTATTGAATATTTATGTCGGCTTGAAATTATTGATATAACTGCCTTTCAAATTTACTTTGCCCCTTGCGAAAGGTTTGATAGTATTACACCTAGTAAGAATAAAAAATTGCATACCAACAAGGCTTGTAAATCGAGCCATGATTGATTAGTTTTACAGCCACTTATTAAGTATATAACTAATTAGTTATTGACCTTTTATAACTAATTAGTTATAATTATTTTAAGAGGGGGAATAATCTGAGTGTATGAAATAATAACATATAAAAATAAAGACGGTGAAGACAAAATCACTGAGTATATAACTGAATTAGGCAAGAAAGCTCAAACAAGCAAGGAGCATCGTGTAAAAGTTAAAAAAGTAATCCAGTATCTTGATTTATTAAGAGTACATGGAACAATGGTATGTCTTCCAGCGGTAAAGCATATAGAAGACAAACTATGGGAACTTAGGCCAACCGATGACAGGATATTCTTCTTTTATTGGCAAGATAACACTTTTGTATTGCTTCATCATTTTAAAAAGCAAACACAAAAGACACCACCACGAGAAATAGAGCAAGCAAATAAAAATATGAAGGATTTTATTGAAAGGAGCAATAAGCATGAGTAAATTAATAAATGATATCCAGTATAATGATTTTAATGACCTTGTAAAAGCAAGTGGTTTAACCAAGGAAGAATTACATGAAATTAAATTGAAAAATCAGATTATATGTGAATTAATTAAAGCTCGCCAAGGGAAGGGAATAACTCAAAAAGAACTTGAAGCAATAAGCGGAGTTAAACAACCCCTTATTGCACGTATAGAAAAAGGTAATGTAGACCCTCAGATTACAACCCTCCTAAGAATATTATTACCTCTGGGATTAACTTTGGCAGTAGTACCAGAATCAAATCAAGAAATTTAGAAAGGTACATGGTGTAAATTTTCAAATTAGATTAGGATTAATATTCAAATTATAGCAGGTTGATTCTATCTAATTTTTTCGCCGCGTCTATGGGACATCCTGTCCCGAGACGCTAAAAATGCCGTCCTTGGCATTTTTGCTTCAAAATTATCAAGCTTTCGGCCACTGATTTTAATGCTCAGGTCAAGCATTACGTCATTT
>JAAZCB010000968.1 GCA_012513545.1 Clostridiaceae bacterium | reverse complement strand
TATCCTGGGGTTAATTATGTCCGAACTTATAGCTTCAACGTTCAGTGTTGAGATATTTGAGCTCAAGGTCGTTATTTATCCTAAAACATATGTACTGACTATTATAGCTGTATTTGCTTTTATTTTTATTGCCCAATGGGCAAACAAGAAAAACATTACCGGGCTTGACATGGTGGAAGTACTTAAAAACAGGGAAGGGTAGGGGTTGTGATATGAAAAATAAGAAAATAATTTATGTAATTGCGGCTGTAGTTATAGTTGGGATAATTGCAGTTGCTGCAACTAAACGCGGTGGTACCGATGTAAAGACTTATACAGTCGGAAAAGGCGATATGAAAGAATATATTGAAGCATACGGAAAGGTTGAGCTTGACAGGAAAGAAAAAGTGTACTCAAAGATTGCCGGCATTGTCGAGAGTGTCAAGGCGGAGGAGGGTGATACCGTTGGTCAGGGGGCAGAGCTTTTAACGCTTGATGTAGAGGATCTCAATATGCAGATAGAGAAAGCCCGTGCAGCCCATAACAGTGCAAAGGCTAATCTTGAAGAACTTAAAAAGAGCATAAGGCCGGAGGAAATCAAGCAGACGGAGGCAGCATTAAAACAGGCAAAAGCATCGTTTGAAGCTGCTGTGACAGATTATAATTATAAAAAGGAGCAATTGGATAAAGTAAAGGCGCTGTATCAGGAAAATGCAGCTTCACAACAGTCTCTCAAAGATGCAGAATATATGGTTTCGGCTTCCCTAAGCACTATGAATGTCGCTCAGCAGCAGGTTAATTCTGCGGAATTGAATCTTGAACTTCTAAGAAAAGGTGTTTCAAAGGATGCGATAGAAGCTGCCGAGTATTCCGTTGAACAGGCAAGACTTCAGATTGAAGAGCTATTAAATAACAAAGGCAAATCTGTCCTAACGGCAGGTATGGAGGGGATAGTGCTTGCGAGAAACGCAGAGAAGGGAAGTACAGTTCAGCCAGGGATTCTTTTGTATGAGATAGGTGATTACAGTTCAGCCTATATAAAGGTGAGTATCCTTGCAGGCGATGCAGGAAAAATAAAGAAAGGTCAGAAGGTAGTGATCTCAGGAGATATATTAGGAGATAAAGAGATCATCGGCGAAATATATTACATCGCTCCTAAGGCCGAAGCTGTAGTATCTTCGCTTGGTGTTGAACAGCAGCGAATTGAAATGAGGATCAGATACGATACTGTAAGTGTGAGTCTGAAGCCGGGATATAGTGTAGATGTAGATATAATAACTGAAGAGAGAAAATCGGTAATGTATGTTCCTGTAAAGACGGTATTCACATTTGAAGATAAGGATAGTGTTTTTGTAGTAAGGAAAGGAAAGGCTATACTTCAAAGTGTAGTTACCGGGATAGACAATGAGGATTATATTGAAATACAGGAAGGATTATCTGAAGGCGATGTTGTCATTGTTGATCCTGGAAGTACTCTAAAGCCGGGAGCCAGTGTCAATTAGAAAAAAGGAGAAAAAATTTATCTTTTTGTTGGAGGAAGTTAGCACTTTTTGGCGAATTATACAATATCGCAAATCATAAGTATTTAAAATTATAGCTACCATATTACACTTTGGAGGTAAATACGTTGTGGCAAAAGAAAATTTAGAGACTTTACGCAAAAAGCTGAATGATATGATTGTTGAAGAAAGCGTTGATAAGGAAGAATTACAGCATATAAGTGAAGAACTTGATGTAGTGATTGTGCAGCATATGAGAGAAAAAGTCAGGCAGCAAAGGGTTGATGAATTCCATGTAACAATGGATGAGGTAGTAGAACTGCTTAAAAAATTACAGATATTTAAAAAAATGTATCAAACATTGCGGATTGTTGACCCAGTAAGCAAAAAAGTACTAAGCCTTAATGATAATGAGTTCAATGATAATAATACAGTATGCTATGAGTTCTGGAAGCGTAATCAAATTTGTGAGAATTGCATATCGATAGCAGCATATTTGCAAAATGATGCAATTTTCAAGTTGGAGATAAAGGAAAATAGCATATATATGATCTTGGCAATACCCATTATGGTTGGAGAAAAACGTCTTATTCTCGAGATGCTGAAAAACACAACCGATAATATCTATTTATCTGACGAAAGGCTTTGTAATGATAAAAAGCTGTATTCAATAATGGAGTATCTTGGAAAGTTCTCAGTGAGCTGTAAATAAACTTGTTAATCGAAGTAATTTATTAACAAAAGTTTTTTTAGACCTTTATTCTATTTGATTTAAGATGTATAATGTTATCATTCTTAAAGCAAAAGGATAAAGGAGCCCGATGAGAAAACAGTCAATTTCTAAAGGATTTGCCGTATTATCGGTTGCCGGTATAGCTGTTAAAATTCTTTCCATACTTTATATCCCCTTTCTTCGCTGGATTATTGGGGATGAAGGGTATGGGATATACGGAGCAGCATATCAGGTGTATGTTTTTATATATGTAATTGCCAATTCCGGTATTCCGGTAGCTATATCCAAGTCAGTTTCGGAACTTGTTGCTTTGGAAAATTACAAGGATGCAGCAAGGGTTTTTAAAATTGCAAGAGCTTATCTTATTATTATAGGCGTGACACTGTCTGTGGCAATGTTTGCAGCCTCAGGTCCGTTAGCCGGTCTAGTACGTTTTGATAAATCTTTTTTGGCAATAGCAGCCTTGTCTCCAACTATTTTATTCACTTCGATAGGCTCTGCTTACAGAGGCTATTTTCAGGGTAGAGGAAACATGACACCTACAGCAGTTTCACAAATTGTAGAACAAATTGTGAACGTCATATGCACGCTTCTTTTTGCGTATCTGCTGATTGGCAGAGGGATTGAGGCAGCCTGTGCAGGAGGTACAGTCGGAACCTCAATGGGAGCCCTTGTATCCACAGCGTTTCTTATTTATATCTTCAATAAAAACAGAAATACAATAGTTCCGGAAGAAAGCAGGAAGAAAAACATTAATAGGTTTACTTACAGGCAGCTGGCGGTGAAGGTACTAGACTACAGTATTCCCATAACAGTGTGTTTGGCGGCTCAATATGCCGGGAATCTTGTTGATCTGGCTAACACAAAGGCAAGACTGTTAACAGCCGGATTTAGTGATGCTAATGCCTCTATTATGTATGGCTATCTTACCAAATACCAGCAGCTTATGAATGTTCCCATATCCTTTGTATCTGCACTTGCAGCAGCAGTCCTGCCTTCACTATCAGGATCAATGGCATTGAGAGACAGGGAACAGACTCAACATAAAATAAGGTATTCAGTAAGGTTGTGTTTCTTACTGGTGATTCCGTCTGCTGTAGGGTTTTCAGTGCTCAGCGAACCTGTTTATTCACTTTTGAAATTCGGAGCAGGCTCTTACCTGATGCTTTACGGTTCGGTTGTATTGGTACTCATGGCAGTTGTTCAGATTCAGACAACCATACTGCAGGGAGCAGGAAAGCTTTACAGGGCAACAGTGAACGTGTTAATCGGAATAGCTGCCAAGGTTCTGCTCAATTATGTTCTGATAGCAATACCTCAGCTTAATATAAATGGTGCGATCATAGGAAGTGCTGCAGGGTTTATAATACCACTCATCCTTAATACAGCAGCTATCAGAAAATATGTGGGAGTCAGGACTGACATGGCAAAACAGGTTTCAAAGCCTTTGATTTCCTCAATAGTTATGGGGCTAGCAGTTCTGATAGTATATAAAACTGTAAATGTTGTTGTTGGTTTATCGGGAGCTTTATATTTTTCCAATGCACTCGCAGTAGTTTTATCGGTAATATCAGGAATGCTTGTTTATTTGATGGTTATGCTAAAGCTTAAGGGAATAAATGAAGAAGACCTTGATGCTTTGCCGGAGAGATTCAAAAGAATAATTCCAAAAAAATTTCTAAATCGTATGGTTTAAGATTAGAAAAAAACGGTACGTAAATGAAGCAGATAACACATGCCAAAAATCTTCTAAAGATACAGTTATGTATGAGCTGAGTTGCTAAATTTTATTACTATAATTTAAACTTGTAAAAACTGGTTTCCTTATTTGTAAACTATAGTTTTCTATTTATATATTCAAATATTCTTTCCTAAAAAAAGATTTTTTAGGGTGCATTTAATTTTCGTGAACCATATCATGGAAATGGCATCAATAAGTTTAAGTGTTATTTGATTACACAAGAAAATTCTCATAAATCATAACCATTTACAAAAGTATAATAGCTAAATCTTGATATTATGGAGCTGATTTAGAGCTAGTGCCTGTTGTTTTAGTGTCAAACGACTTCATGCGTGACCTTCGCTAAAAATCAGTAGGCCTCGGCTTGATAATTTTTCGCCGCGTCTATGGGACATCCTGTCCCGAGACGCTAAAAATGCCGTCCTTGGCATTTTTGCTTCAAAATTATCAAGCTTTCGGCCACTGATTTTAATGCTCAGGTCAAGCATTACGTCATTT
>JAAZCB010000967.1 GCA_012513545.1 Clostridiaceae bacterium | reverse complement strand
GAATCACTATGCTGGTCCATTATCCGGGAAATGTCTCTGTTCTCCCAGAGTTCATCCCCATCACCTAATTCAATATAGGTGTAATTTTCATCAAAGTAATAGGATAAGGCATTAAAATAAATATTCTGATTCTTCAGAAAACTGTCAGCCCAACTGCCATCACCCCTGTGACAATCACTCATCAGAATTATTCTGGAACTATCATCAAAAAGTATTTGTTCAGATGTTTTATAAACTTGCGATAAGGATTTGATACCACACATAATTAACACCCCGTACCAGAAAATTAAGTCCTGTTGTTTTCAGCATATCTTTCAGAGAACTCCCTGGCTGTTTCAAACGATTCATACAACTCTCTAGGCCTTCCCATCCCCTCAATATATCTGCTTAATTCAGGAGCTTTTAGCTTAACAGCCTCAATTTTCTCCCTGATGGTGGTACATCCTCTTGTTACCTCGTTAAATGTATCACACAATAATTTATTTTTCATTTGTATCATTGCATCAGTTACCAACGACCTTGAATAAGGCTGTGGTGTACGCGGCTTATCAAATACAAAGCTTACAGTATTATCAACTCTTGTTATGTCAGTTTCCAAATAACCTGCCCTCTTCATTCCCTCTAAAAACACATTGCACATGTCTTCATTTTTCAAGTTGATGGTTATTTCCATTTTTAATTCCCATGTCTGTGAAAATTTCCCTAGTCTGAAACCAGTTAACCACCAGTGTTTACCCTCCCTTGAAAAAAGCAACTTCCCTTTTCTGAATAATCTTAACGACATATCCAGATAATCTTCACTTTTTGCTGCGTTATAGAAAGGTCCGTTATAAAAACCTGGAATAATCAAGTCGGGGTCTTCTGTTGTGTATATGCCAAGCTCACAGCCTGTAGGAAGGTCATACTGACCTTTCCAGAACTCTATCAGCCACCTTTTGCCCTCATATTCGAAATAAATGGGTTCACAATCCATTATCATACCCAATGGCGCTGCAGCCTCATCATACAAACGGCAATATCCAAAACTTCTCTGCCACGGGTTAATGACTGAATAGAATATGTCTTGAGACTCATCATACGCATAACCGGAAATCTCAATGGTTTCATCAAATTTCTCATTATCCATCTTTTTCACTGCGCCGATAATGCTAAGAAGAGCATAAAGAGATGACAGTAAACGATCATAAACACTCGAATAAGCCCTGCTCAATCCAGAGTTACGAATTATTGATATTATTATAAGCACAATTGCCAATGCACAAAGAATTCCCACTATCCAAAAAGCGTTTGTTTTATTAATTAACAATACCAGACCAATACCTTGAATGCCTAACATAATGACTCCACCCCAGAAACAAACTATATAACATAATATTCCCGGATAAGCAATTATGTTAATAAAATGAAATGATTTTTGTTAAGTAGTTCAGGCACAGCTTAATTGATTATTCAACGTTTCCAAGCTCAATAATCACCCTGGTTCCTTTTCCTTGAGTACTATCCAGAATAAGTTTACCCTTGTGAAGCTCTATAATTTCCTTACTTATGGAAAGGCCAAGTCCGCTTCCCGATTGTTTGCTCTTTCCCTTATAGAATTTTTCCGTGACATAGGGTAATTCATCAGAAGTAATTCCGGTTCCATTATCTTCAATATATACCCTTGCTCCTTTTGGTGTCCGTTCTGTAGATACTTTAATAAAACCATTATCGCCTGAAAACTTCCAGGCATTATCTATAATATTCAAAAATACCTGTCTTAACCTGTCGGAATCACCAATAACATATGTAATTTCATTATCCAGACTGGTTAACTGCTCCAGGTTCTTTTCTTTAAACCTTATGCTGTACTGCTTTAACACATCCCTAACAAGCAGATTCAAATCAACCTTCTCAAAATTCATGTTTATCCTGCCCGACTCAAATCTTGAAAAATCCAGCAGTTCTTCAACAAGCAGGGTAAGCCTTTTAGCTTCCTTTAGTATCATGCTTATCCCCTGTTTGGTCTCTTTAATATCGAGAGAATTATTATCAATAGTTTCAGCCCATCCCCTGATTGATGTCAGGGGTGTACGTATTTCATGAGAAATTGAAGAAATAAATTCATTTTTAAGGTTGTTACTCTTCTTAATTTCCTTTGTCATGAAATTTAAAGTATCGGATAGCTCCCCTATTTCGTCATCATATTCCTTTATGGCAAGAGTATCAAAGTCTCCACAGGCAATTTTCCTTGAAACCTCAGTAAGATGTTTAATAGGGCGTACAATGGTTTTTGACAACACTAAAGATATAACCAATGATAACGCCAGTATCAAACCTCCAACAACCAGCGCTTTTAGCCTCAGGTCATTAACAATAGCCTTTACCCCTTCTAGTGATGTGACAAGCCTTAGATACCCAACAATAGAATTGCCTTGAACAAGTGGTGTGGATACAGCAAGCAGCTCTTCATCAGTACTGCTTATCCGCCCCTGCCAGGAATTGAATTCGCCTTCCTTCAGCCCGGCAAGAGGGCTTGTGTCTATTTTCTCCGTATGCCTGTAACTAGTTGTAGAGGCAATTATGTTTCCTGTAATATCCACTATCTGAAGCTCTGCCTCTTCCTGATCACTATAGTTTTCCATAATCGTATATGCCTTATTTTCAAGGTTTTCGTATTTTAAATACATGTTATAAAAATCTGCGTTTGACAAAGCCTTGTCGGTAAGAATCCTTGAAACTCCGCCATAGTAGAACTGCTGTGCTCCTTCACTCAATATAACCTCAAACAAAACAACCGTAAGAAAGATTACAATAAAATTGCTAAGGAATATTCTCCTGCCTATGCTGCTATTCAAGGCTCTCATCCTCTTTCCACCTGTAGCCCACACCCCAGACCGTCTCAATATATTCGGGATTTGAGGGATCGTCTTCGATTTTTTTTCGCAGTCTTCTAATATTGACATCCACTATCTTTAGTTCTCCAAAGTAATACTCACCCCATACCCCGGTAAGAATCTGGTCTCTGTCAAATGCCTTATTGGGATTTGTCATGAACAGCCTGATAATGGAAAATTCAGTTGGAGTCAGCTCTATTTCATTGCCGTTTTTGTAGAACTTCCTGGATAGATCGTCAATTTCAAATTTACCCAGGCGGATACTGTTTGCGTTATTATCACCTGTAATTATCCTGACTCTTCTTAAGAGGGAATTAACCCTGGCCATTAACTCAGCTATGCCAAACGGCTTGGTTACATAGTCATCCGCTCCGTTCTCAAGGGCATTCACCTTGTCCCTCTCCTGAGATTTAGCCGTTAGCATTATGATACCTGTAAAGGGATAATCCTTTCTTATTCTTTTACATACCTCAATACCGTCAATCCCGGGAAGCATTATGTCCAGTACAGCTATGTCAATATCCTGAATCAAGGCTGCAACCGAGAGAGCCTCCTCTCCGGTTGCAGCTTCATAAACTGTAAAATCATATCTCTTCAGGTTTATTGCAAGCATACTTCTTATAGATTCATCGTCTTCCAAAAGCAGAACTTTTCCAGTCATATATATACTCCTTAATAGCCTGAAGCATCCTTGTACAAGCTGTAGCCTATTTCAAAGCTGTCATTCTCCGACTTAAAGAGTTTGTTGAAGGAAACAACGCCAACTCCCTCCGCTATCATTCTCTTTTCGTAATAGCTGCTGTCCTGATCCCTGTATTCCACAGTATATATCCTGGCGTTTCCAACCTCTTTAATGTCAGTTATCTCACAATTTAAATACCTTGCATTTCCGGACTTGTCAGTCAACTCCTGCCCCCACTTATTTCCTTTTATCAGGGGTGCTTTTATAAGCTCGAGGCTGTCAAAATCGGAGTCCATCATTATTTTTTCACTTTTAGTCTGCATTATTGCCGCATTATTTATTGTATACTCAAGGTCTATTTTGAAGTGTTCTTTACCCCTGCCAGACTCTCCGTCTGACATATCGGCAACTTCGCCTTTAATTCTATATTTTATTATATCATTCTCTTTTTCTACTTCTTCAAGAGTCATCTCATGTCCATACTCGGCAAAGCCGTTATACAGCCATCTATAGCCCGGTTTTTCGGGAAGTAGTGCAGCAAGCGCATTGTTAATGTATTTGTAGTTATTCACATTTTGTTTTGAAGAAGAGTAAATATTCTCACTGAACATTTTTGAAGTATACTCCTGTGCTTCCCTTGAAAAAGTATTTCCGCTTTTTTGGATTATATCCTGATATTCCTTTACAATTTCAGCACTCTTAGTGCCCTTGTTATTGTCGGTTAAGTCCTTAAAGCTTTTTATCACTTCATCCTTATACACTTTTGTAGCATAGTCATATGCCGGTGTATTGTTCAAACCTATGAGGAACATCTGCATGTATTTGTAATATAGGTTTCTGATATTTGCATTTTTTTCAAAATTCTTGTATGTTTTCATGTATTTGTCAAGTTTCAAAAGCCTTTCAGAAAGCTCTTTCCATGGTATAACAACTGCACCGTCACTTGCTGCATATTTATCCGATTCCATTGCCATAGCATCTATATAATCAGCCACTTCTTGGGATATAAAGCGGCTGTATTTTTTAAGGTATGCATAATCCAATATTGAATATACAGTGCCTTCCTTGCTTTCAAGCTTATAACCACTGTTAAACACTTCAATAAGGAGTGATTTCAAGGTTCCATTGCTAACCCTTCCAACTATGCTAAAATCCATACCTTCTTGGGCAGCTTCGTAAATATCACTTTGCACGTTTACATATGTCTTTACATCAGCATTATTACCAAAAAACATCTGCTGGTAATAGTCTTCGAAAATATACTGTACCTCTTCCAATGCAAGTATCATTTCATCTGCCCTGTCCACTGTAACCTTTTCAATTTCACCATCAATGTATGCTATCAGTTCAAAGGGTTTTTTTCCGCTGTCAACCATTTTCATAAAGTTTCTATATACCCTTTCAGATTCGGACTGATTATTTTGCCCTTTTGAAAGCTCTTCCCCACCCTCTTTGATTGTATTCTCCAAAGCTGGATCTTTCTTTTGATAGCTTGGACTTTTCATCTTATCATTGATATTTCCATCAACACCGCATCCGCTCAAAACAACTCCTATTAATATTGTTAAAACAATTACTTTTTTCATCAAAAATCCCTCCCCGAATCCATATTGTTCACATCTGCAATTACCTTTACAATATCATTATAGTTTATACCACTTGATCAAGTAGTTACAAATCAATTACAAAAAAATTCCGGAGTCTTAAGGTGCAAATCTGTTAAACAATCAGGCTTTCATTAAATGCTCCACCTGTGTAACGAATTGCCTTGCGCGAATTCTTTCACTTGAAGGCAGTAATAAAGCTGTATAATTTATGTTTATAAAAAGATAAAGCCCCTAAATGGTATTAGTATACCTGTTTATGGGCTTATATAATTGAACATATTTAATTGTTTGCTAATAGATTTACAGCTGCCTCTTCAGGTAAAGGCTTACTGAACAGGAATCCCTGTACCTTATGGCACTTGTGTTTTTTCAGATACTCCAGTTGCTCCTGGTTTTCTACTCCTTCAGCAATAACTGTCAATCCCAATTTCAGCCCGATCATAACTATTGTACCTGTAATACTGTCATTACAATTTTCAGAATCTATGCTGTCAATAAACGATTTATCTATTTTTAAAGTATTTATAGGGAGCTGTTTTAAATAGCTTAAGGACGAGTAGCCTTGTCCAAAATCATCCAGCGCAATCTTCACTCCTATCATTTTTAATCTTTTCAGCTTGTCACCAACAGCTTGATAGGATTCCATCATAACCGACTCTGTAATCTCGAGTTCCAGACATTTTGGATCGATTTTTTCAGCTTCAAGTGTTCTTTGTACAATATCCACAAAGTCCTCCTGCATTAATTGCAATATTGAAACATTTACAGCCATAATAAGGTCTGAGTAGCCTCTTTTGTGAAGCTGTTTAAGAAAAGAACAGGCATTCTTAAGAACCCACTCACCAATAGGAACTATGAGATGTGTTTCTTCTGCAATTCCTATAAACTTTACGGGAGAAACAAATCCAAGTTCTTTGTTATTCCACCTGAGCAGAGCTTCAAAGCCTGATATTTTTCCGTTGCTCATATCTATCTGAGGCTGATAATAAATGAAAAACTCATTACCCTTCATTGCGGTGCGTAAATGCTTCTCAATCAACATTCTTTCCTTT
>JAAZCB010000088.1 GCA_012513545.1 Clostridiaceae bacterium | reverse complement strand
TCAATTTTACTGGTTGCAGCCAGGTTTGACACCCGTTTGATTATAGAACCAGGCAAGTCGTAAAAACCTATGTATTTTATTTCTTTCCCCATAATATACTTCTCAATAAAAATATTGAATAGGCAGCTGCATATCCTGCCAAAAGAATTTGTATTCTGAACCGCCACTAACTAAGTAAACAGATATTAATAGAAGAAGTACGGACAAATATAAAAAAGTTTTCATTTTACTGGAAATTAAAGAAAAGGAATGCACAACCTCAGGAATTAACAAAACCAAAAAAATAGAAAAATACTGGACTACACGCATAGCTGAAGGATTCACCCATGTTAAAGGGGTAAAAAATAACGCAATTGCAATTGCCAGATAGATAAGTTTTGCTTCAGGGATTAATTTCATAACTTGTTTATACCGGATAAATGCAAATACTGCTATCAGAACCATTAACAACGTAAAAACCGGTGTTCCTGCCTGTTCATATATTCCATAATCATATCCGCTTATTGATTGGAAATACAAGCTTATTGGAACCCTGAAAGAAAATATCAAAGGAAAAAGGACAAGAACAGCAACATAAAAAAACTTGACGTTTTTAATTTTTGGCAAAAAATATACCGGTAAAAAAATAAATATCGATTTATGGATGGTAGATACCAACAAAATTAGAAAAAGAAATTTAAATATTTTTCGTTTCTTAACCAGCTCAAAACTGAATAATGCTGCAGCCGTAGCTATAGTCTGACGGTGTCCGGTTATAGAAAAAAATGAGTAAAACAAAATGGAATATATTACATACGCCAGCATAGCGTCAGTCAATAGTTTAGTGTTCTTATAAACAAAATTACCAAAAGCTGAGAAAAAAATAACAGCAATTAGAATAAGATAAAGTTGATAGTTCTTAATAAACAATTGAACAAATTTTTGAAAAAGAGTATAGCCAGGGTCTTTCCCTTCACCAAACTGATAATATTGCTTAAATGCCTCGATTACTTGAAGCCAGGACATTTCTTTGACTTGTTCAAATCTTAAAAAGTAAGCGTAAGTGTCGGCTCCTACCGCCCAATTTCTTAATCCGGATTGCAAAATTAATATCACCGTAATAAATATTATGAAACGCTTCCGGTTAGTTACTTTAGTCCATTGGCTGATACCTTTTTCATCAGTTATTAAAACAACTCTTTCTTTTTGTAAAAGCAAAAATCCGAGGGTAATTGTAAATAAAATAACCAACAAATTAATCGACATATTCTACTATTTCGTGGTACAAGTTAATTGTTTGCTTAATATTATCATCCATATTGAAATTTTCAAATGTTCTTTGTATACACTTATCTGAAAATTTTCCTTTTCCTGAATCTTTAATCTCCAGCACTGCTTGATAAACAGCCTCCATATCATTTGGCGAAACTACAATTCCACAATCTTTTCCCACAACTTCGGCGCAGGCAGTTGAGTCAAATACAACTGCAGGTGTACCGCATGCCAGCGCTTCGGCAATGGTTTTACCGAAAGTTTCTTCTAGTGAAAGATGTAAATACACATCGGCAAGGGAATAATATTGAGCCAGTTCAGTAGCATCATGTGTTTCTTTAATGTGAATCACATTGGCAGGAAAGTTGATATTTCCGTTCATTCCGCCAACCAGAACAATGGTTGTGTCAGATGACACCTTGCCAGCCAGTTCTATAAATTTATCAAGGCCTTTGGCATTGCTCCAACCACTGGCTACACCCAGGATAATAAACTTATCCTGTAAACTCAGTTTCTTTTTTAATGTTGTTGGTTCAGAGGGTTTAAACGTTTTCAAATCAATCCAATTGTAAATACGAGTAATTATTTTTGCCGAGGAAAGGAACGACTTTCGTGCTTCACTGGTTATCCAGTCGGAAACACCAACCACAGCAAGCCGGGGGATAGCTGAGAACCATTTCATTTTATCCTGGCGCATTTTTTGTGTACGGTCGAAAATCCAACTGGGGTTGTCTTTTTTCAAGCGTGGGCACCCACCGCATTCGGTTTGCCATTTATAACAATTATAAACCGTGTAATGTGTGCACTTTCCGGTATAAAACCAACAATCATGAAGTGTAATTACAGTTGGGATATCATTTTTAGCCAAGTAGTTTAAAAGTAATTTCAAATTAATGTAATTACTATGTAAATTATGTAAATGCACCACATCGGGATTAAGTTTTGAAACAGAATTTAATAGCCGTTTGGTAGCTCTTTTTGAAAAATAGGCTTGTGTACCAAAAATACGCGACAAAAGACTATGGATTTTGGTATCAATTTTATTTCCAATTTTAATTTCATTATTAGTAGATTTTCTTGAAGAACAGGCGATAACCCCTTTGTTACCGGTTTGATTTAAAACGTCTACTATTTCCGAAACAATTCTGCCTGTGCTTCGAATTCCACTTACTACATTTATTTGAAGTACTTTCATTTTTTCTTGTTAACAATTGACTATAAATTGTTCACTAGTGTCCGGTTTAATTTTCCCAACCCACCCAGGAGTTACCCTTGTAGTGATCAACGCATCTCTGGAATTGAAAATGATCTAAACATCATTAGTTGTGATAGAACTGTTTTGCCTGAATTCATAATACTGAATATGATTACATAAACAAAAGTATGAATTCAAATCGACCAAGTAAAAAAACGAGTATAACTAATTTAATATAAACAACATATAAGCAATTAACTTGTCCTTAACCGGACACTACTGATATTGTCCTTAAATTCTTTAATCATTTTATCCACGTAATGATTATACATTTCTTGAGTTCCATCTCCAAAATTTAAACCCATATCAAATGCGGAGAGAACATGTAAACAACAGTCTACATAAGTGTATAAATCAACAATTATTAATCTGCCAACTTTATTAATGTGTCTGATACAAGATTCACGTAAAGATTGAGTTAGATTATAAGGAGTCATTGAATCTTTTCTTCAAATATCTTTTAGATTATATATTTCGATTGTGATTGTCTTTGAAATATTTTCTCAAAAAATCCCACATGCCACTCCAAGTTGCATTTTTAATTACTAAACCGACAAAAATATCCTTATTCGGAT
>JAAZCB010000966.1 GCA_012513545.1 Clostridiaceae bacterium | reverse complement strand
ATTGTATATACCATCCTTTAAGACTATCAAAAATACGTGAAGGGTGAAAGAATCACGAGATAATCTTAAGGGTGAATTTATCACAAACTAAAGACAAATTTTTAATTTTTATATTTACATTTTATTTTAGGTATGTTATAATTAATTCTCGTTATCGGGGTGTAGCTCAGTTTGGTATGAGTGCTTGCTTGGGGTGCAAGAGGTCGCAGGTTCAACTCCTGTCACTCCGACCACAGGAAGATATGATGAAGTCCTTGAAACTTAAGTGTTTCAGGGATTTTTTCTTTTAGGTGAAAAGAAAGCTATTTGGTAATAACTGGTGTTTCGTTGCGTTATTTATCATAAAATATTGTGTAGTATCTTGTATTTTAGTGTAAAAAGTGGTGTATAAAAAATGTGTCTAGAACTTGCTAATATCAAGTATTAGAAGATTGCGTATTTCGGTTTATCCGATTCCGGAATTATCCGGACACTAAACCGGAAAATCCGGACACCTTGTCTGTTGATTTGATTTTATGATAATACACCACTTTTTTCAATACCATTTATTGTTTTCACTACAATAACTTCTCTCATGGATTTTTTTGAATCAAGAGGCAGGATATATGAGTTGTGCATTACTCTATCCATAATGGCATCTGCTATTGTAGGATCAGGAAACAAGTCATACCACTTGGTGTGAGCTATTGGTGCTTGATGAGGTTGGGTATATACCTTTCGAACAAGTAGGATCAGAACTGCTGTTTAATGTTATAGCTGACTGCTATGAAAGTCAGAGTATAATTGTTACAACTAACCTAGAGTTTGGTCAGTGGTCATCTGTATTTGGAGATACAAAGCTTACTTCGGCTTTAGTAGATAGACTTGTACATCATGCCCACATTATTTCCTTTACAGGAGATAGCAATAGGCTTACAGAGGCTATGGAAAGAATGAATGGTTAAATTTTTTTAGGCAAGTGTCTTATGCACAAATATGAAGCATTTTTATGCACTTTTTACTTGCAAAAAACATTTAGAATACCATAATTGCAAGTCATTATTCACGATTAACCCCCATCAAAAAGCGTTTAAGGAAATATTCTACATAAAGAATTAAATACCCTTTTTTTATGTGTTTTCACAAGAAAAAGACCAGCCATATCAGCCAGTCTTATTTCTCATAGGTCTAAAGTTCTATACAAACCACATAAAATTACGATTTTGTTTTTATAGTTCTGAATAAAATCTACTTTTTATCTTAGTATTTTACAAATGATTATATTGTCATAAAAAGAAACTTTTTATTCCTTCAATAGGAATTCTTTTTTTTATTTTGTAAACTAGTATGGTATAATGTGGTTGATAAATTCAGAGAAATAAAGGTGATTCTATGGAACAATTTAAATTGGGTCTTACACATGATGAAATAACATTACTAAAATCAGTAATTGAGTGGGCAGAGAAAAAATCCACAAATGAATCTAATAGAATAATATTAGGCGCTATCAAAAATAAAATAAATCGAAGACTTCAATATAAAGATAATTTTTTATATTTAGATGGGTTATCCGAACAAACTAAACAGTTTTTCTTTGAATTTATGGATCAATACAATATTAATTTATACCATTCAATAAGTGCAGTTGTGCAACAGAAAAGTTATGACTCTTTAGATAAATGTGTTGAAAACTATTATCAAAAATATAAAGATAAAAGACCTTTATTGCAGGACAAAAGAAATGAATTAAAGGAATTGATCAATCATGTTTGTAAACGTATAGGTGTTTCAATCAATGAAAAGTAATAAACTATATAACTGTAAAACTACATTTTATACCCTTGTCGATCAAGAATAATAAAATGGTGTAGAAAAAATTATGATCTTACAGTAAGTAATGTTTTGAGGATTTTTCCTACGCTTGGGGTACAAGAGGTTGCAGGTTCAACTCCTGTCACTTCGACCAGTAAAATTATAATTTTTAATGGTTTCATGAAATTTTGGTATTTAAAAACAAAAGATATTATAGAATATATAACATTAACAGACCTGAATATTGAAAAAGTTTATATATAGTATCTTAAATAAGCAATTATCAAGACAGGCTTGTCACAGAATTCTATACTCACAGCATCAGGACAGCGGAATAGGCCAATAAATTCCTGCCAAGGGGCTAGGATACAGTGTTCCCTACCTTTTGCATTTTGGGTGGGGGTGAAATTTTCTAGCGATAATTTTGCACCTTTCAGAGTGAAATATTCAAAAAGTATTTACATAGATAAAAAATAAGAAATTAAAAATGCATAGAATTTAAAAAAATGATAATAATTTATATTAACACCTGAATTTAAGGAGGAAGAAAATATGCTTAGCGATGAGGCACCGTCATTAAGTGAGCCTCAGAAGTACGTGACAGTGAAAAAAGTAAAAAAAATATATGGTTTGATAATATACGTCATGTTTATAGTAATATTGGCCTTGGTAGTTAACAATTTGATTATATATAACTGGTACAATGATACAAACAAGCAGTTTAGAGACGCTTTTTTAAGGATTAAAGCCATGTCGGAGGAGAAAGGTAACCTGGAATGCTTGAATGAAGATTTGAGCAGCGATTATGTAGTTTTAAAAAAAGAATTCAGCAACATTATCAATCAAAATGAGGAGATAAGCAAGGAACTTGAAGAGCTTAGAATAAGAAACAGGGAACTTGAAGAAATAAATGCTGAACTTTCACAGGATAATATTGAGCTCCAGAATACTTTAAAAAAAGCGGCTTCAGTAGGCATAAAACCTCAGAACTATACCTCGTTTAACGACTTGAGTCCAAGTAAAAAGGTGGAGAGAGGGGATTATGTAGGAAAGTTCCATGGAACAGCGTATACTCCTTGTAAAGATGAATGTGGCAACAATAATGGGATTACAAACTCCGGAAAACCCATAATTCCAGGTGTATCAGTTGCAGTTGATAAAAAGTACTGGCCGCTTGGAACAATATTTTATATAAAAGGATTGGGTTATGCTGTAGCAATGGATACTGGTAGTGCAATCAAGGGAAAATACAGGTTTGACTTTGCAGTATTTGATAGAAACTTTGCAAAAAAGCTTGGAACGGATTACTGGGATGTGTATCTTATCAAGCTTGGTACTGGGAAAGTAGAAGACGTAAAGATTTAAAGAAAAGGGTGCTTGTCGTATAACAGGCACCATTTTTCTATTTGTTTCTATTAGTTTTAATTGATAGAATGGACTTAAAAATGTTATATTGGTATAGAACTTATTGATAAAAAGAATCTCAATAAACATTTATGTTAATTTAACGTAAACTATTTTAGATGAAAAACTTCTTTCACTTCCGGGGTTTTTCGCTTACAAAAAGTGGGTTTAATTATTCCAATCTATCATAAAAACAGGGGGTTAGAATTAATGGATGTTGTAAACGCCAGGAATGTCAAAAAATTACCCGTCAAGGTGATTGTGGGTGTGGTTATCCTTATTGCTGCGGTAGTTGTGTTTTCCAATCTGTGGTATACGGTATATGACCAGGAACAGGCAGTTGTGCTTACCTTCGGGGAGGTTACAGGAATCGAAGGAGCAGGAATGCATTTGAAATTTCCAGATCCGATACAGTCAGTTATAAAAGTACCAGTTCAGAAGAGACAGCAGTTGACTTTAGGATACAGGGACAAGGGTAATAATCAGTATGAGTCTGTGGATGATGAAGCTAAAATGATTACAGGAGACTTTAATATTGTCAAGATAGACTTTTATATTGAATGGAAGATATCAGACCCTCGGAAATACCTTTTTGAGGCTAAGAATCCTGAGAACATTCTAAGGAATGCAGGTTTAAGTGCTGCACGTTCGGTAGTAGGGTCATCAGGGATTGATGAGGTTTTAACCAGTGGCAAGATAGCAATTCAAAGTGAAATAAAGGACAAGTTAATAAAAAATCTTGAAATGTACGATATAGGTGTTCAGTTAATAGATGTAAAGATTCAGGATTCGGAAGCACCTACCGAGCAGGTAAAGGAAGCCTTCAGAAATGTTGAAAATGCCAAGCAGGGGATGGAAACTGCCATAAACGAAGCAAACCAGTACAAGTATTCCGAAATTCCGAAGGCAGAAGCTGAAGCGGATAGAATTGTGCGCAATGCAGAATCGCAAAAGGAAACAAGAATAAACGATGCAAAAGGTCAGGTTGCCAAGTTTCAGAAGATGTATGAGGAATATAAGAACTATAAGGACATAACAAAAACAAGACTCTACCTTGAGGCTATGGAAGAAATACTGCCAGGAGTACAGGTTTATGTAGAGGATAATTCGGGAAGCATTCAGAAGCTTGTTCCTTTAAAGCCATTCAATTCACAAGGAGGAGAATAATATGAAAAAGGTGATTATTGGGGTTGGAATTATCCTGACGGTTATTTTGATATTTACCAGTGCCTATATAGTAAAAGAGGGTGAATACGTTAGTATAAGAAGATTCGGAAAGATTGTTGAAACAAAAGATAAAGCAGGGCTGTACTTTAAGACTCCCTTTATAGACAGCAAATTTACACTATCAAAAAAGAAAGTAATGTATGATCTGGCGGCTTCGAATGTTCTTACAAAAGATAAGAAGGCCATGGTTGTAGATAACTACGTTATCTGGCAGATTACAAATCCTCTGGAGTTTGTAAAGTCTGTAACCTATGTTGCCGAAGCGGAAAAAAGAATTGATGCTGCTGTTTATAACTCTGTTAAAAACACTATCGGTACGATTGAACAAGCCAGTATAATAGATGAAAAGTTATCCGGCAGAGGGGAATTGAATGACACAATAACAAAAGAGGTTGCAAGACAGCTTGCGACCTATGGTATTACAATTCATGATGTTAATATCAAAAAGCTTGATCTTCCTCCTGAGAATGAGGAAACTGTTTATTCAAGGATGATTTCCGAGAGGCAAAAGATAGCGGGTCAATATAAAGCTGAGGGTGAACGTGAAGCAATGAAGATAAAAAATGAGGTGGATAAGGAGAAAAATATCCTTATATCCCAGGCTAAAGCAAAAGAACAGGAACTAATCGGTGAAGGAGAGGCTGAATATATCAGAATTCTGGCTGATGCCTACTCAGGTGAAAAGAAGGAATTCTACGAGTTTATAAGATCACTTGAAGCTATGAAGAAATCACTCAAAGGAGACAAGACTATTGTACTGCCTATTGATTCACCTATAACAAAATACCTCATTGATAACGGCATAAAATAATTTTATTTAGTGAAATAAATATTTAAATACCAAATACACAAAAAAGAACCGGGTTATACGGTTCTTTTTGTATATTTGGAATCCAAACAAACCATAATATGATTGTAGCTCAAAATGTATCCAACTGCGAGAGCTTACATATGGTTTTAAGGAGTGAAATAATTGCCATCAATTAAAAAACTTTTAAAGGATTTATTAATATTTAAAGAACCTGAAAAAATTGAAAAGTTTATTCTAAAGGAAACTGAAGCCGAAAAACGTTGCGGGAACGGTGGCGGGAATGTTGGAAAAGACAATACTGATGGGCATGAAAAAGAAGGAACATCTGAAAAAGTGTCTTGTCGTTCTGGTCAAGAGGGTAAAAAACAAAAAGGCTCAAGGGAGAATAAAGATGAAGACTTTGATAATATAAAAAAGAAGCTTTCCGACAACATTGAATACCTGAAAGAAATATTCACCATCCCTGACAATGGGGACGTAGTGTTGAGGGAATTTGAAATAGTTGCAAAAAACAGGGTAATTCCTGCATGTATTATTTACTTTGACGGAATGACCAACGGTAATATAATAAACACGAATATACTGCAGCCATTAATGCTTCTGTCAAATATTGAAATCAAGGGAAATGAAAATGACGTTATTTCGTTTGTAAAAAACCACTTGCTTACTCATAATCAAATCAAACTAACAAAAAAGTTTGTTGACGTAATTGATGGAATAAACTTTGGTGGCTGTGGAATCTTTATTGATGGGGTTGATGTAGCTTTTTCCTGCGATGTGAAAGGTTGGGAACACCGTGGTGTAGAAAGGCCAAATACCGAACTTGTTTTAAGAGGACCGCAGGAAGGCTTTACAGAACTCTTAAGAGTTAATACTGCACTTATAAGAAAAATTCTGAAAGATGAAGATCTTATAGCCGAGAGTATTCAAATTGGAAAGAAAAGCAAAACACCATGTTCTCTAATGTTCATAAAGGACATAGCTAATGATTCCCTGGTTAAAGAGGTAAGAAGGAGACTTAAGGGAATTAAAATTGACTACATTTTTGATACAGGAGAATTGGAACAGTTGCTTGAGGATGACCCATTCATGACAGCGCCACAGATTGTTGCAACAGAAAGGCCTGACAGGGTAGCCTCAATGCTGTCTGAGGGTAGAGTTGCAGTTGTAATGCAAGGAAGTCCGTTTGTAATTGTAATGCCTGTTACGAACAGCGACCTGCTACATTCACCGGAAGATTCATATGTAAGGTTTCCGTACGCAAACCTTTTAAGGAGCGTAAGAATTGTGGCAGTGTTTATGTCACTTCTTCTTCCAGGGCTTTATATAGCCATAACAAACTTTCATCATGAGATGATACCTACAGATCTGCTGCTTGCAATAGAAGCTTCAAGGGAAAGGGTTCCTTTTCCATCTGTTATAGAAATCCTTATCATGGAGTTTGCGTTTGAACTAATTCGCGAAGCCGGTATCAGAATACCAGGCCCGATAGGACCTACACTCGGTATTATAGGAGCTTTAATTCTTGGACAAGCAGCAGTTTCAGCCAATATAGTAAGTCCTATTCTGATAATCATTGTTGCAGTTACCGGAATAGGTTCATTTGCGATACCAAACTTCAGTCTGGGTTTCGCATTCAGAATACACAGGTTTGCATATATACTTCTTGCAGCCATGGCGGGTTTTCTGGGCATAACGCTGGGACTTTTTGTTCAGGGAATTTTGCTGACGTCGGCAAAATCTTTTGGAGTACCCTTTATGGCTCCATTTGGGCCAAATACCAATAGTGGATTTGTAGACCAGTTACTGAGAAGTCCTATCTGGAAACAGGAAAAAAGACCGGATTATTTGAATGTCAAGGAACCGGAGAAACAGCCGAAAATATCAAGACAGTGGTTGGATACGGGGAAAAACAAAAAATGATCATTAAATTATAAGGTATCTAATGACAAGAATGCCAGGAGGGGTTTAATGGAAAGTAAAATTACATTTGGCAAGACAGAAGCTGTGTCTATTTTAATTATAGGCATTACTACACAACTGTTTCTAAATTTTCCGAGGGTTATGTCCGAGAGCGCAGGGGCCGCGGGATGGCTGCTGATTATTTATGTAACTGTACTCACACTGATTTTGTTTACTATAATACAGAAGCTATATTCAAGATTTGAAGGCAAAGATATTCTGGATATAGGTGAAACAGTTGGCGGGGGGATTGGAAGAGTTTTAATTGGCGTAATATATTTAGTATATTATATATTTGCTGTATCAATTACTTTACGGGAATTTGGCGAAGACCTTAAAATTATTGCTCTTACCCGGTCTCCAATTAGTTTTGTTCTGCTATTTTTCACAGTCGGGATGGCAATCGGTGCATACTATGGAATTGAACCTCTCGGTAGACTTGCGGCTATTGTTGTACCTATTGTAATTGTAGGCTTCATAATAGTACTATCCGGAACTGTGGAATATTATGATATATCACACATATTGCCCTTAATGGGGACTGGTCCATATAATATATTTGTTAATGGCGCCACTAGAATTTCCGTGTTTTCAGGATTGAGCATGTTATTCTTAATGGCACCCTTTATTGGTGCTCACAGGAATTTTAAAAAAGTTGGGTTATATGGTATATTAATTTCTTCATTTTTCTTAACAATTGGTACGCTTATCTATTTACTTTCAATTCCCTATCCGTATTCAAATGAAGGCTTTCTACCGGTATACCAGCTATCCAGGAAAATAGACTACGGAAGATTTTTTCAAAGAATTGAATCGATTTTTGTTATCATCTGGACTATGACAGCGCTTGTATATCTTAGTACAGTCTTGTTTTTCATTACACATTTATTTAAAAAGACATTTAGCCTGAAATTCTACAGGCCGCTTGTTGCGCCCATGACTGTAATTGTATTTACTTTGAGCCTCGTGCCTCAAAGTCTTATGAAAGCAATTGAGCTTGACACACAGGTATTCAGGATTTTTGCGTGGATTGTAACATTTGGTATTACGTTGTTGCTTTTATTGATAGGTACAGTTGTGAAAAGAAAAAAGGAAGGGGGAGTTAAACGTGAAAAATAGAATAAAAATTGTATGCTTTGTTTTTGTGGTATGTTTTCTGAGCACGACCATGACAGGGTGCTTCGACCGCAGAGAGTTGGATGATCTGGCTTACCCTATAGCAATCGGGCTTGACAAGGGAGATAATAATTTTCTTAAATTGACACTTCAACTGGCTGTACCCACAGCCATTGGTACTGGCGAAGGTGGAGGCGGAGCAGGCGGATCGGAATCAATATCTGTAACAACGGTAGAGACACCTTCAATATACTCAGGACTTAATATGATAAACACCTATTTGAGCAAACAAATAAATCTTTCCCATGCAAAGGTACTTGTTTTTTCCGAAGATCTTGCAAGGGAAGGTATGAATAAATATATCAATGCGATTCTTAGAAGCAGGGAATTCAGGCCAAATGCATTTGTTCTTGTGGCCAGGGGGAAAGGGGCGATGGCTGAAAAATATATCAGATCAGTCAAGCCTGAGCTTGAGGCAAACCCTGCAAAATATTATGAATTGGTATTAAGGGCATACAGATATACAGGTTTTACCGCAGATGCCCAGTTGGTAAATTTCCATCACAGGATGACCAGTTATGACATACAGCCAGTTGCAGTTTTAGCTGGTGTGGGCACATTTGAATCGCTTGGGGAGATTGACGCAGAAGAGTCGACTTTCAGGGAAAAGGAAAGAGAATACCCCTTTGAAGGAGACTTCAAGGCAGGGGATATGCCCAAGGTAGGTGAAGTAAAGTCAGAAACAATGGGGCTTGCCGTTTTTAAAGGAGCAAGAATGGTTGGAGAAATTGATGGTGAGGAAACCATTTATTACCTTATGGTTAGTGGTGAGTTTGGTTATACTTACATGACTTTGCCCGATCCTATAAACAAAGATACATTTGTGATTCTAAGTGTCAAACAAAGCAGGCCTCCTGTGAAGAAGGTCAAAATGGAGGGCGATAAGCCTGTTGTAAGCGTTAAAGTGAAACTTGAGGCAGATATTCTTTCCATTCAAAGCGGAATTAATTATGAAAGCACCGATAAGGTCAGTGTTATGGAAGAATCAGCAGAAGAATTTATTAAGTCTGGAATACAAAGATATTTAAAAAGAACGGCAGAGGAATTGAATTCGGATATGTGCGGTATTGGTACTAATATGAAGGGAAAGTTTCTTACATGGAGCGACTGGGAGAAATTCGATTGGAAAAGTAAGTATAAAGATTCTACCTTTGACGTAAGTGTTGATTTAAAGATAAGAAGACCCGGGTTATTAGTAAGAAGTGCTGATACACAGATTATGGAAGGAGAGGGAAAATAGACTTATGACTATTGGAGTACTGGCGGCGACTATATTTATATTATGGGTTTTTGTAAGAACTGTCAGCTATGGTAAATGGACCTGGGAAAGAAAAAACAGACTTGGTGCGGTTATGATATTTATAGTTGCTTTGACCGTGCTTATCCTCCCCATATACACAATGTATTTTGTAAAGTAAACCATATCTTTGGTTATCTTTTGGTTATAAATTACATTACTTCTGACAGACAAAACTATATTAAGAAATAAAGAGAGATAATAAGGCGCTGAGATTTACTGATAAACAAACATTAATTGAATAATGTTTGTTTTTTCATAAAAAAAATATATAATATAATAGAATTAAGCATTAATTAATCGATTATTGATATTTATTTTTATATTTTTCAATTTTTAAGGAGGCGACTGATGGAGGTCGTTAGAAGCAAAAATGATTTGAATATTAATAATAATAACAGTTTTTTTAGTTCAAATTTCATTGTAGTTCTTTTTGGTATATTTTTTGTTGCGACTTATACCGGGTATAGAAACTTTTTGTTTTTCCATGCCCTTGTAGAATTATTGTATGTTTTTATCTGTTTTGCAGTCTTCAGTATATCATTCAACAGCTTTAAAATAACGGATAACGGATATGTTACATATGCCGGTATATGCTGTCTGTTTATAGGCATATTTCATTCCATACACGTATTGACCTTCGAAGGTTCTGTTTTTTTTCCATGGAATGATGTTAATATTTCAGTGCAGATATCGGTAGCCGAGAAATACCTTGAGAGTATTTCACTTTTGGCCATGTTCGTGGTGCCATCAAAAATACTAAAAAACAAAAAGTATACAAAATTAATACTTCCTTTTTTTGCAATAGTCACTGCATTGTTAATTATGTCTATAACGGTATATAAAATATTTCCGGTATGTACTGGCCATAACTCAACGCCTACACAATTTAAAGAAATAAGTGAATTTGTAATTTCAGGTGTAATCGGTATTTTCTTTATTCTTGCAATAAAAGAAAAATCAAGAATCCCAAAAAACGTGTATTCTTTTTTAATTGTATACTTAAGTTTAAAGCTTATATCTCAAGCTTTTTTTGCATTTTATGGTAACGTGTATGATATAACCAGCATAATTGCCCATGTTTTAAGACTTCTATCTTTCTGTATTGTATATAGGTTTGTTGTAGAGGGTAGTTTTAAAAAAACGTTCAGTTTTTTGTTTTGTGAGCTTGAAGAGAAAAACAGACTTCTGCAAAAGAAATCAGATGATTTGAAAGCAGCAAACGAAAGGCTTAAAGATGAAATAGAACAGAGTACCAGAATTGAAGGTCTCTTAAGAAAAAGCGAGAATTGTTACAGATTGCTTATAGAATCAATTCCGGAAGCTATTTTTGTACATAGTTATGACAGGATATTGTATTCAAATCAATACGGACTGAAGTTACTTAATGTAGATACCCTTGAAAGTCTTTATTTGATATCTCTGAGTGATTATGTTCCTGGAGAGGATAAAGGCATTATTAAAAAGTATCTGGATGATGTTAAAAAAGACGAGAAAAGATGTTCTTTTGTGGAGACATATATAACGTGTCTTGATGGCACTGGAAAGAATGTTGAAATACTGACAACACCATATGTACATGAAGATACTGCTGATTTTCTAAGTGTTATAAGAGACATAACTCAAAGAAAACAAATGGAAGAGCTTAAGAAGAATGTTGCTGAAAACAACAGGTTATTAAAGGAGGCTTTTGAACTTGATAAAGCCAAGACTGACTTTTTCACTAATATGTCCCACGAGCTGAGGACGCCCTTGAGTGTTATGCTATGCAGTGTTCAGACTATTGAGTCTGGAATCCTGGGTAAGTCAGATATATTATCTGACAAGGAAAAAATGTTAAAATATATTAGTTCCATGAAACAGAGTTCATTCAGACTCCTTAGGACTGTTAACAATCTTTTGGATATTTCTAAAATTGAATCCGGTTTTATGGGTTTATATTTGAAGAACTGCAATATTGTAGAAGTTATTGAAAAGGTTACACTTATGGTATGGGAGTACACTAATGACAGGGGCTTGTGCCTCATGTTCGATTCAGAAGTTGATAGAAAAGTTATGGCATGTGATGTTGATAAAATTGAAAGAATAGTATTAAACCTTCTGTCAAATGCTATGAAATTTACTCCTAAAGGCGGAAGGATAGAAGTTAATGTGATTGATAAAGGCAATAGTATTGTTATAGCTGTGAAGGACACTGGTATTGGTATACCTCAGGATAAGCTGGATTACGTATTTGAAAGATTCAAGCAAGTAAGCAGCTCTCTTAAAAGAGAAAAAGAAGGAACCGGATTAGGGCTTTCGATTGTCAAGGCAATGGTAGAAATGCATGAAGGGAGCGTAACTGTTGAAAGTGAAGTTGGGAGTGGAACTACTTTTTACGTTGAACTTCCTGTTAAATTGTTGTCTGAGGATGAAGAAAGCAACAATCTGGATATTGGCAAGTATTGTTCCAGTAATTTGGACACCGAATTATCAGGGATACCCTGTGAAGAGTAATATAAATATAAAGAGGACAGGAAAATAAAAGGCAAAACGGCAAAACAAAAAGCCAGACCTATAAGCTGACTTTACGATTTCATCATCCACGATATAGTATTAAACTTCCCATATCATTGGTCGGTTCCAAAAAACCCTTTATTTATTTGGCAGGGGCAGCAGGAATCGAACCCGCAACCAACGGTTTTGGAGACCGCTACTCTACCAATTGAGCTATACCCCTACGACGCTTTTATAGTATACAACAGCTCTTTTATTATGTCAATGGGAAATATTCAATTTTGTTATTAGATTTATATTTTTTACTGTGTTTTTGTTCATAATCCTATGGATTTAGCATTTTTTATGGTAATATATATGTGATAATTATACTGGTGTCAGGGAGGCAAATGATGAGTAAAAAAATTGGTTTTATAGGCGCAGGTAATATGGGTTATGCTATGATAAGCAGCATAGCCGGATCACATAATTTTTTGAATGAAAATATATTTGTATATGATGTGGATAGTCAGAAACTCTTAAGACTTAAGGAAGAGACAGGAGTAAGCATTTTAAACAGTGAAATGGATATTATCCAGAATGCAGACATAATTGTTCTCGCAGTTAAACCCAATATGGTAAAGTCAGTGCTCGAGCAGTGTAAAAATGCCATAGATGATAAAAAAATTCTTGTATCAATTGCAGTGGGAATACCTTTGAGTTTTTACAGGCAGATTTTGGGCAAGGATAAAAAAATTATCAGAACAATGCCGAATACACCAGCTTTTGTAGGAGAAGGAATGACATTGATGTCCTATGAAAACAATATTTCCGAAGAAGATGTATCGGAGGTCAGGAAAGTTTTTGAATGCTTTGGAAAGGTTGAAGTATTAGAAGAGAAGCTGATGAGTGAAGTT
>JAAZCB010000965.1 GCA_012513545.1 Clostridiaceae bacterium | reverse complement strand
TTATTGTACACGCAGGCTGTGCCATCTCAAAAGTTGATAAAAATGAAGCGCTAGAAACCATTAAGTTATTTCGCGAATTAGAGGAGTTAAGGGATGAGAGAAATTCTTGAAGGCTTTAGGGATAAAAATATTGGTAAGAACCTTGCAGACAGAATAGCTTCTTATGATGGACCTAAAATCAGCATAATGGAAGTATGCGGTACCCATACCATGTCAATAGCAAGATACGGTATAAGAAGCATCCTGCCTGATTCAATCCGTCTTGTTTCAGGCCCCGGCTGCCCTGTTTGTGTAACGCCGGGCTACTACATCGGTTCTTCAATTGAGCTGGCCGGTTATGATGATGTTATTATAGCAACTTTTGGAGATTTAATGAGGATTCCCTTTAAGGACAGTTGCCTTTTAAAAGAAAAGTCTGAAGGCAGGGACATAAGGGTAGTGTATTCTCCTCTTGAGTGTATCAGCCTGGCATTGGATAACCCTTTAAAAAAAATAGTGTTCTTATCGGTAGGTTTTGAAACAACAATCCCGGTCAGTGCTCTTTTGGCTATCAATACCCTGGAACTGGGTATAAAAAATCTATATTTGCTGACAGCCAACAAGACTATACCCGAGGCACTAAAGCTCCTATCCTCGGATAAGGATATCGGGATAGACGGCTTTATATACCCGGGACATGTAAGTGCCGTTATTGGTGACATGCTATACAAAGAGATTGCCGAATGTTATGCTATAGGTGGTGTTATAACAGGCTTCGATCCATTGGATATTTTAGGAGCTATCATAAGGCTTATCGATAATATTAGTGCTAGAGACCCAAGGGTTGAAAACCTTTATTCAAGAATAGTAAAGCCTGAGGGTAATATAAAAGCAATAAACGCCATAAATGAAGTTTTTGAGAAGTGTGACTCTATATGGCGGGGACTTGGACTTATAAAGGGTTCGGGCTTAATGCTGAGAGAAAAATATAGACATATGGATGCCTGGAACTTACTTGACAGCAGCTCCATATCTTATGATGAGCCCAAAGGCTGTATCTGTGGTGAAATATTAAAAGGAAAAGCCACCCCGGACGAATGCAGTTTATTCGGT
Source organism: Clostridiaceae bacterium (assembly GCA_012513545.1). Next base: position 876 of record JAAZCB010000965.1, on the reverse strand, counting down.
AAGACTTGCACCCCCTTGACCCCGGTGGGCTCATGTATGGTTTCAAGTGAAGGCACCTGTGCCGCATACCAAAAATACAATATATAAACTCAAATTACCTGATTATAGAATGTAATTCGGAGGCTATTATGAATGAAGTGATTACACTGTCTCACGGCAGTGGTGGCAGACTTACACATAATTTAATAAGTGAAATATTTCATAAGTACTTTAATAACAATATACTTTTAGAAAATGGTGATGCTGCTGTCTTTAACGTCAAGGCAGATAAACTTGCCTTTTCAACAGATTCCTACGTCATTACTCCCCTGACATTTAAAGGCGGAGATATCGGAAAACTTGCCGTATGCGGAACTGTAAATGATTTGTCTGTAAGCGGCGCCATTCCAAAATACTTAAGCTGCGGCTTTATAATTGAAGAAGGCCTCCCTTTGTCCGTGCTTGAATCAATAGCAAGGTCAATGTCCTGTGCTGCTGACGAAGCTGGTGTCCAAATCATCACAGGTGACACCAAGGTTGTTCAGAGGGGTTGTGCAGATAAGCTTTTTATCAATACCTCCGGTATAGGTATAATACCTGACGGTGTTTTACTCTCAACCGGATATATACAAAAAGGCGATAAAATTCTTGTCTCAGGAACAATTGGAGACCATGGCACTTCCATATTGGTTGAAAGGGAAGGTTTTTTTCTTAGCAGCTCCATATCTAGTGACTGCGCGCCTCTTAATGGACTTGCATTAAACCTTGTAAGACAATTGGGAAGCAATATAAGGTTCATGCGTGACCCTACAAGAGGAGGCCTTGCAGCAACCCTAAATGAAATAGCCAAGGATATTCCCTTTGGCATAAGACTTCATGAGGATACGATACCTGTAG
>JAAZCB010000964.1 GCA_012513545.1 Clostridiaceae bacterium | reverse complement strand
TTACACAGTTTCTTTTTAATGTGGAATAAAAAAGCGAGATAAGTTGCGGCATCAACTAACAATGCATTGCCGGCTCCGCTGTGCTCCGACCCAAACCTTTTCGCTGGGAGACAAGCTCCGCCAAGGGGTATTCCTTTGGGGTCCAGCTCAAAGGCTTCTGCAATGCGAAACGTTGTATAAAATGCTTGGTCGGCTAAAGACATAATAAGAAGATCAGATGTGTGAAGAGAAAAGAAACATTTTTTAATTGAAAGAAAAACTTGCCCATAAAGAAATTCCAAACATCGTGTTTGGGTTAAGTAAAAAGGAGTTAAAAAATGCCAGAAGATAAGACATACACATGATGGAAAATGCATTGATCTTAACGACCCGTTTTGAACAAGTAAAAATAAAATGGAGTATAAAGTAATGAGTAAGATAAAACCATGGGATGAATATGAAATTAAGGCAAGGTATATACCAACATTCTTATCATCAGTGCCTTTAGTTCATTTTTTGCTGTTATTCCTTGGACAGCATTTTTGGCAAAATTTTAATACAGGTATTAGTTGGATGCTTATTGCCAATATAGGCTTGTCATCAATAGTTATGCTTGCTCTTGTTCAAATTCAGTGTGGTTTTTCGAAACATTGGGTAGAAGAACCTGTATTCGGGAAAGGTGGTATAAATTTCCCAACAACTGATATGCTACTTATTAGTACCACATTAATTTCCGCAGAACGAAAAGAACAAATTCGAAATAAAATAACACAATTATTTGGTTGTACATTCTCGACAATTGACGAAGAGAGGAATAATCCAACTAACGCGAGATTACGAGTTCGTGATGCTGTAAATAGAGTTAGAACAGTTGTTGGCAAAGGAAGTATGACATTACAATACAACATTAGGTATGGTTTTTTTAGAAATTTTATTGGGGGTATAATCTGGAGCTGTACAGGGTCTTTGGGGTGTGCCCTCCTTTATGGAATTGATAATAATTGGAAACCAATGGCTTTCTTTAGTGTTTTTTTTATTTTACATATATTAGTATTTAGCTTTAAAAAAGCTATTCTTAATAAAATCTCGTTCACTTATGCTGATTATTTATTCAATGACTTTTTAGATTACAAGGGAGGAAAAAATGGCTAATTCGATAATTACCTTTTTCCCAGTTGGGGAAAAAAATGGCGGGATGATTCTTATCAAATTAAATGATTCCAATAAAACTACCATTTTGGTTGATTGCTCTATTGGTGATGATTTAATAGCTGATTACTCTGATGTTAATCAAGAACTTCGAGATAGATTGCCGACAGACTCAAAGGGAAGACCTTATGTAGATGCATTCATATTAACTCACAGGCATGATGATCATGTCAAAGGATTTGAAAAACATTTTCATCTTGGTTTAATTAAAGATTACAAGGACGATGATGATGAATTAAAAATAATAATCAGAGAATTATGGAGTAGCCACAACTTCTGGAAACCTTCTTCAACAAATTACAAACTATGTGATAACGCAAAAGCATTTAATAAAGAAATGAAACGACGAGTCGATTTATTTGAAGAAAAAAACAAAATTCAAGAAGAAGGTGACAGAGCAATAATTATAGGAAAAGATCCTGACAAAAGAACAGATAATCTAGGTGATATTAATTATGACATTGGCGATACATTTACAAAAATTAACAATTGCAATATTTCTTCTAAAATTAGTGGGCTAATTCTTAGTCCGATAGAACAACAAGAAGGCGAAGAAGATGATTGCTTTACTGATAAAAACAGACAAAGTATTGTTATTCAATTAACGATTAAACAAGGAGAATATGATAATAAAATATTACTTGCAGCTGACTCAGAGTGTCTTGTATGGGAGACGTTATGGAAAAAATATAAAAATAGCTCAAAAAATCTTGAGTATGATATTTTAGTTGCTCCGCACCATTGTTCGTGGCACTCATTGTCCTATGATAGTCAGTCAAATGATGATGATCCACAAGTATGTGAGGATGCCTTGAGTGCGTTAAGTCAAAATAAAAAAGGTGCATTTGTCGTTTCACAAAGTAAAATAATAAAAGAAAAAGACCAAGATCCACCTAGCAAAGCTGCTAAGGATGAATACATTAAAATTGTTGGAAAAGAGCAATGTGATGGTATGAAAAATTTGAACAGTTTTTAATCGAGATTTTAGGTGGTTCCGTTGGTATTTTTAAACACTAACCAAAAAGGAGCCATTATGTCCAGAAAAAGCAATTCATCAAGCAGTAAATCA
>JAAZCB010000963.1 GCA_012513545.1 Clostridiaceae bacterium | reverse complement strand
CAGGAATTCTTACAAAATGCTCTTAGTAAGTGTGATGGCAATATCGGCCAAACCGCAAAGCTTATAGACATGTCAGTTCCTTTTGTTTATAAGCGAATAAAAGAGCTTGGTATTCAAAATCTGTAGTTTTCTATTTTTTCGCTGACTCTGCAGATGTCCACCTTGGAAATACACTCTTTGGCCAGGGTCAGGTCTTTTTTTGCCTTGTCCGTTTCTCCCTTCAGTCTATATAGCTCTATTCTCCTCAAATACCCCTTTGCAGCCTCATAATCCGATTCCAACTGATGGGATAGAGTTATAGACTGAGTTAGCAAATCCAACGCACTGTCAATATCCTCAAGGCTGGTAAAAATACTTGCCTTAAGTCTCAAGGCTTTGAGCTTTCTAATATCACTCTTTATTTCCTCAGATATCGAAACAGCCTTCCCGCAGTCGTAAAGAGCCCCCTTGATATCACCGGTCATAAGCTGGTATAACGCCTTATACCTGTGATAATCACCAAGGTATGCAATCTCTCCGGCTTCAATGAATATATTGGAGGCTTTTTCAAGCATTTCAGGAACCTTTTCGAAGTCTTCCATTTCCATATAAAGTCTGGCACAGCTTATATAGTTGATTCCTTCACCCATTGGCACATTTATCTCTTTTGCTATTGCAAGGGAGTCGTTGTAATACTCTAAAGCCTTATCCTTATTACCCCGTTCATACATAATATCTCCAATATTCGTGAGAGCTATGCTTTCATTAAGCCTTGATGCAATCTCACGGGAAATGCCTATAGCCTCCTGAAACAGGACTTCTGCTTTTGAAAACAACCCCTTGTCCATATAGAGTATCCCAAGATTTATACACCCTGCTATATAGCCCTGCTGATCGGATATTTTCCTTGATACATATATGGACTTGTTGAAATACTCCTGTGCTTTGGATATCATACCGGTAGCATGATAGATGGCTCCGAGGTTTCCCGATACCTTTGCCATAATTGCAAGGTTATTAATCTTCTCTGCATACTTATATGACTTGCCAAGGCAGGACAGGGATTCTGATATCTCACCCCGGGTATAATATATTATACCTGCCTGATTCATAGTTTCAGACAGGTTTTCATAATCCTTTGTCTTTGCCAGAAGCTTCCCCGACTTTTTTGCAATAGATAAAGCCTCAGGATTTCCAAGAATCCTTAAGATACAGCACTTCATCTGGAGGAGTTTACCATAAAGATTATTCTCCTGCTTTATTTTGGGTTGAATTTCATCAAGTATCAAAAGGGCATTATCATAAAGATCCTGTTCTTTGTAAACCTCTGCAATAAAGAGCTTAATTTCATAAATCTCATCATATAGCTTTGCATAAGAAATCGCAGTGTTTAAATTCTCAAGTGCCTGGTCGTAATTTGCCATGATAAGATTTATATACCCGATGTCCTTATATGCCGCAAGTATTTCAGAACTGCCTTCATTCCCGGACCTGTCTTTTGTAAGCTTAAGAAACTCCTTGTAATAGATAAGCGAGCTTGAAAAATTATAGTTGTTCTTATTCTTTATAGCAGTCTTGAAACTGTAACCGGCTGCTTTCTTAATATTACCGGCCTTATTGAAATGAGTGAAAAGAATTTCATAGTAGTCTTCAATTTCCTTGCTGTACCTGGCTTCAATTATTTCACCGATTTTTTTATGGAGTTCCTTTTTGTTTTTATTTAGAATACTGTCGTAAATTACTTCCCTCTCCATATCCTGATTGAACATAAATACTCTTTCAACTACACCTGATGTGGTGTATACAGTTTTCAGAGAAATAATATTCATATTAACCGGAAGTCTCAACATATCACTCAGTTCATCACTGCTTGACTTAAGAACCGCTGAGATAACAGAAAGATTAAATTCCCTTCCCGCAACTGAAGCCGCCTGAAGGAAACTTTTCGCCAATTCATCAAGTTCGGACAGATTTGAAAGTATAAGGCTCTGTATGTTCTGCGGAAGTGATGTAACCTCATTTTCATCAATACCTGCAACCCCATTTGTTATACTAAAGCTTTTTGCCCTCTTTATATTCTGAACGAATTCACAGATATAAAGAGGATTACCGTTGGTAAACTTCTGTACCAGCTCAAAAAGCTTATTATCGACTGCAATACATCCCAAACGCTTTACAAGTAATTCTCTGACCCCATTCTCATCAAGTGTTCTTAACTGCAAGGTCTGGCACTTAGTGTCTTTGCCATCAGCCAGGCTCTTGAACTCCTCATTCTCATACCTTGAAGAAAAGGTAAACATAATATTCGACACCTTCAGAGTCTTGATAAGCTCTTTTAATATATAGAGTGAATTGTTGTCAGACCAGTGAAGGTCGTCAATGGCTATTATCATCCGGTATTTTTTTGACAGATTGCTGAAGAAAACAGACAGCTGCTTTATTATCTCCCTTCTGATCCCTTCAAAAGTCATTGAATTAAGAATACTCTGAAATTCATTATCCCTTGGCAGACCTAATACAAAGCCGAGGAAATCATAGTTTCTCTCAATCTCTTCCTCTGTCGAGCCGCCAAGGATATAATCAAGAAACGACATCAGCCTTCGCTGCTTTACGCTTACACTGTCGTTTGGGTTTATGTTCATAATATTCATAAGCAGGCTTGATATCGTTTGATATACGCGATTAAAGGAAAAAGTGTTCAAGTCAATCCACACTTTTTTCACGTCACTTCCAATACTGGTGTAAAACTCCTTCAACAGGCTCGTTTTTCCAACACCGGCCTCACCAATAATATTAACACAACAGCTTCCGGTGTTTAAAGCATTGTTGTATATTGATACCAGCAGGTTAAGCTCTTTCTGTCTTCCAACAAAGGCATCTCTTCTTCCATAAGAGTGCTCTGCTTTAATTTTTATAGGAATATAACATCTTACCAGATTTTCCCTGTTCTTTACCCTGATCTCCTCGGCTCCTGAATACTCAATCAAATCCTCCGTCTGCATAAAAACCGATTCCGAAACCAGTATTGTTCCTCGCTTTGCATTGGACTGCAGACGCTGGGCAGTGTTTACAATATCTCCCATAACTGTATAATCCCTGTCAAATTCATTGCCAACACTTCCTGTAACAACAAGCCCAAAATTTATTCCAATTGAAAGTGTCAGCTCCAGCCCTTTATTTGAAAGTCTTTCTTCCGAAAACTCCCTTATTAGCTCCAGCATCCTTATAGAGCATAACACCGCCCTTTTTGCATCATCACTGTGAATGTATCTGGCTCCGAAAAGTATCATTACACAGTCCCCGATGTACTTGTCTATAGTCCCTTCCAGTTCGTATACCGGCTTTGTAATATAGCTGAAGCAGTCGTTGATAAGTTCCCTTACCTCTTCCGGGTCCATCTTTTCGGATAGGGCTGTAAAGCCCGAAACATCTGCGAATATTACTGCAACATTCCTCCGGTTTTCAGAAAGTGTGTCAAAGTTTCGAACCAAGCTTCCGTCTTCGAAGCCTGTTATTTTATTTCCGCAATTGAAACAGAATTTCCCCATAGAAGGGTTCGGGAAATTACAGCATGGGCAAATTAAAGCAAATTTAACGCCACACATCTGGCACTCTTTCGATTCATTATTGTGAAGATTGATGCCGCAGTTAAAACAGATCATATTAGCTTCACCTTAAATTATTATTGGATACCTGATTTATATTACTTATAATTTTATGGAAACTAAAAACATGTTTGAAATCCTTGCAAATTTAATATATAATATACATACAGACTGTTTTTATATGTTCTATTATAACTTTTTCAATGAACCAAGTAAAGTGTCAATAATATATTCTACATTAAATGCGATAGAGATTATACATCATGCTTCAATTTCCTTAATACAATATCACGAAAATTGTATTTTTCAATTTTACAAGCTTTTCGTGATTAATATAAAGGGGTATTCAAATGCTTGACGATAAGGTATTCCTGCTCTTTAGTTCCGATGTTTCCGGGTATGATAGTTTTATAGGTTTTTTAAACTGCAAATTTAATAACGTTACTGTTCTAAGTAATATAAACCTTTTCGCGGATAATCTGGAAGGATTACCGTCTGATTCCTGTGCCGAAACCTCATTGACTCTAATATTTGTCGAATACCCTTTGCTGGATGATGCAGCTGCCATCTTAAAACGTAATATGAACAGTCATAATTATGTGCTTACTGTGTTTTATAGTGGTAGCATCGGTACTCTCGGAAGCCGGGATAATGTTTTTGATTTTATCAATACTTCAGGCTTTGATGAAGACTTCTTTTTCTCAAGGCTTTGGAACGAAATAGCAAACAGAAAAAAGATCTGTTCTTTGAACTACGAGGTAAAAAAGTTTTATGAAATAGGAATGTCACTGTCTTATGAAAAAGATACCGTCAAGCTACTCGATATGATCATTTCAAGCAGCATGAATCTTACCTCTTCGGATGCCGGAACCATATATCTGGTTATTGACAGGCAGACCTTTAACTGGACTTCAGTTAAAAACAATAATTACGAAGACAAGATCCTGAAGTTCGTAATTGCAAAAAACACAAGTATGAATGTAGACCTTGAAACCTTCACATCTCCAATTACACGACAGAGTATTTTCGGTTATTCGGTCATAACCGGTGAAACTCTAAGAATTGATAATGCTTATAGTCTTGGTAAAGATCTTGATTACAAACATAATAACAGCTTCGATATTCGTACAGGCTACATAACCAAGTCCATTTTATCAATACCGATGAAAGATCACGAAGACAATATACTAGGAGTAATCCAGCTTATTAATAAAAAAAAGAACAAATCGGAAATAATTGATTATTCAAATGCTGAGCAGCTAAACAACATTATACCCTATGACTTCTCAGACGAGCTTATAATGAACTCTCTTGCCGGACAGGCAGCAGTAGTCCTTGAAAATAACCTTCTGTACAGGGATATGCAAGGTCTTCTTGAAAGTTATAAAAAGCAGAATTCCGAACTTGAGATGCTAAGCAAAAAAATAATGAAAGCCCATGAAGAGGAAAGAAAAAGAATCGCAAGGGATATCCACGATGGTCCGGCTCAGGCTGTTGTTAACCTGTCACTTAAAGTTGAGCTTTCAAAAAAGTACTTGCAGAATGCTATGTACGAGAAGGCCGTCGAGGAAATGGAAACCCTTAATGAAGCCATTAAGACAACCTCTAAAGAAATCAGGACAATTCTATATGATTTGAAGCCTTCTTACCTGGAAATGGGTCTTTTAACCGCCCTTGAGAATCGATTCAGGCTTTTTGAGGACAATACAGGAATAAAGGTAAACTTTAATGCTTCCGGCGATGATTCGGGGATAGAATTCTATCTTTCTTCAACCATATACAAGATGGTTCAGGAATCACTCACCAATATTTACAAACATGCTAAAGCACAAAGTGTAAATGTTTCTTTTTCTATTAATGAAAGCAAACTGGTGATTGTTGTAGAGGATGACGGCATAGGTTTTGACCTCGATGCTGCAAAAGCAAAAAATCCAAGTCTGAAAGGCGGCTTTGGACTGGGAGGCCTTAGGGAACGCGCAGAAATAATTCGTGGTGAAGTTGAAATAAAATCAGCTCCAGGTAATGGAACACGCATAACAATTAGTATTCCTCTATAAGTTGAGGTGACTCTCCAAATATTTGTTCCATAATTATGTAATCAACTTTCCTTATTTAGCGTTTCTCAAATATTTGTTTGTTTAAGATTCCTCCGAACCCGTAAAACCAGAT
>JAAZCB010000962.1 GCA_012513545.1 Clostridiaceae bacterium | reverse complement strand
GACCTTGAAGAAAGGTTAAAAAATGATACCGGAAACAAAGACAAATTTATGGATTCATTGAAGGCTGCCGGAGAAGACAACAGTGCCAAAGTTGTTGCTGCTTACCTTGCCAGTAAAGGCTTTGAAGCGCAATACATAAACCCCGGGGAGGCAGGCCTTTTACTCAGTGATGAGTTTGGAAATGCACGCGTACTTCCCGAATCGTACGGCAATCTGAAAAACTATTGCAATAAAAAGGGAATAATGATTTTCCCGGGATTTTTCGGGTACTCAAAGAGCGGAGATGTTGTAACATTCCCAAGAGGAGGTTCGGATATAACCGGCTCCATACTTGCTGCTGCTGTTGAGGCAGAACTGTATGAGAACTTCACGGACGTTGACTCTGTTTTTGCCGCCAATCCGAAATTAGTTGATAATCCAAGACCAATTCCAGTTTTCACATACAGGGAAATGAGAGAACTTTCCTACTCGGGTTTTTCGGTACTTCATGAGGAAACACTTGAGCCTGTTTATAGAAATGGCATACCTGTCTGCATAAAAAATACAAACAACCCTTCCGCAGCCGGCACATTAATTGTACCGAAAAGGGAACTGAAAAATGGACCAGTCGTTGGTATTGCCAGCGGAAGTGGCTTTTGCAGCATATATGTGAGCAAGTATATGATGAACAGGGAAATAGGCTTCGGCAGAAAGCTGTTGAGTATTTTGGAGGATGAAGGATTGTCATATGAACATATACCCTCAGGTATTGATAACATGACAATAATCATTGGAGAAAAACAGCTTTGCAAAAGCAATGTTGACCATGTTATAAACCGGATAAAAAATGAGCTTGAGGTTGATGACATATCAATTGAATATGATCTTGCCATGGTTATGATTGTCGGGGAAGGCATGATGCGTACTGTCGGAATTGCTGCGAGAGCTGCCAATGCTCTATCGAAAGAAGGCATAAATATTCAGATGATCAACCAGGGCTGTTCTGAGGTCAGCATGATGTTTGGCATAAAATCAGTAGACAATGTTAAAGCGGTTAAAGCGCTTTATAAGGAGTTTTTTAGTTGATATGGGGAAATTCATTCTTGTAACAGGGGGCTCAAGAAGCGGTAAAAGCAGTTTTGCAGAAACCCTTGCAAAGCAGATGAATAGTGATGTTTTATACATTGCAACATCCATACCTTTTGACGATGAGATGAGACTGAGGGTTCAGAAGCATAGGGAGCAAAGGCCTTGTACCTGGTCTCTCCTTGAAACGTATAAAGACCTTGACGTTTTACAAAATGACGTATACAAGCATAAGAAGGTTTTTCTTCTGGATTGTATAACTCTTATGGTATCGAATATAATGCTTGAAAAAGCTTTTGATTGGGATAACCTTAACAATGAAAGCATAGAGGAAGTTGAGAATTGCGTCAGGATGGAAATGGAAAAACTATTAAGCTCAATAGAGAAACTGCCTGGTGATTTTATTGCAGTGACCAATGAGGTTGGAATGGGGATTGTTCCTGAAAACAAGCTGTCAAGAATTTTCAGGGATATAGCAGGAAGAGCGAATCAAATGCTTGCACAAAAAGCTGATGAGGTTTACCTATGTGTATCGGGTGTGCCTGTAAAAATAAAATAAGGCTTATTTATAGGAGCTGTTGATGTGGTTTTAATAAAAAGACTAATATTGATGATTCAGTTTTTAACAATCATACCTCTTCCGGCTAAATTTGACGCAAGAGAAGAGGATTATGGAAAGGGGCTTGCTTTTGCCCCTTTTGCAGGTCTGATACTGGGCGGTATTATGATGCTCTTATACTCCCTTCTGGAGGCTTTTTTTCCTGATACCGTACTTGGAGTTATAATTCTTGTTATATATATTGTACTGACCGGAGGGCTGCACTTTGACGGACTTGGGGATACCTTCGACGGCCTGTTTTCAAACCGCTCAAAGGAAAAGATGCTTGAGATTATGCGTGACAGCAGGGTAGGGACAAATGCAGTACTGGCAATTATCAGTGTTTTTGCGCTTGATACTGTGCTGCTTGCCAGCATTGACACCGATTGGATTAAAAGTGCTCTAATTCTGATGCCGGTTGCTGGCAGAATGGGTTCTCTTTTGGGAGCAGGTATTAGTGTATATGCAAGGAATAATGGGCTGGGAAAATCCTTTATTGATTATTGCGGAATAAAAGAAATCATAATTGGGGCCGTTATTCACCTGACAGTATTCTATCTTGTGCTGGGTTATATAGGACTTATAACAGGGATTTTAACGATATTATCGGCGTTCTTGACAGTACGCCTCTTGACAGCTAAGCTGGGCGGGGCAACGGGTGATATTTTAGGTGCGGTTTGTGAATTGAACCAGACAGCTTTTTTGGTGCTTTT
>JAAZCB010000961.1 GCA_012513545.1 Clostridiaceae bacterium | reverse complement strand
TCCCTTTTAAATTGTTTTGATCTACTTCAATTTTTTTAAAAAGACAATTTCTTAATTCAAAATTGCCAATTCTTATTCCGCGCTCACGACGAGCGCTCCCAACCGGTGGGATAATGGCCACCAACGTGCTGGCCCATGTACGAAGATTTGCAACTACAATATTTTAACCTACCTTAGATCAACTTTGCAAATTTTTGTACTTGGCCTGTTGTGCGACCGTGTTTGCCTGTACTCCGAATTCCCCCGCCGCTCTTATTCTCCATCTTCCGGCTATTTCTGGAGATAGCCAGGATGGCGTTCTTATAATTCCAGGATGGTTCCGGATAATTTCTTATTATTTTGTACCTTTTGATTTTTATTCTTGTTCTTTTATTATCCGATTTTTTCCGAAATTACCGTCAGAATTTATTCATCCAATCAATTAGTTCTTTTCCGTCGACTATTGACCATGAATGAGGGTGCCTGACATTTTTCTGTACTCTGCGCCCTTTGCCCAAACAATTTATCAATTCAGCCTTATTATTGCCCATTGATCTTAACCAATTAATCATGGCTGCTGCATCGAAAACATTCATGTCTGTATAATCGACATACCTGTTTTCAATGTACCAGTTAATGTCGGGGTCATTGTAAATTCTTAAAGGAACATTAATCAAGGGCTTAATTGCCGAGTGTGAAGTATCAGAATAAGAAAATGGGGAGACTTTCCAGAAATATTCCGGATTGTCTTTGGGATTTGTTTTAAACTTTTCCTGATATAGATTTACCATGTAATTGTCTTCATTTAGAGAAATTGGATGTTTAGTTGGCCTGTTGGTAGTCGTCATACTGATGTACATTCTTTCAAGGTCTAAAGGTGGATCGACACCAAAAACACCAGCCGGTTTTCTGAGTTTTGAATTAGGCCGATAAGCTTTTTCGGTATATTGAAAGGCGGCAACACCACCAAATGAATGACCTCCAACAAAAAAATGATTTGAAGGCAAGTTGTATTTTGAAAAAACAATCTCAATAAACTGATTTAATTTGTTATGGGAGTCATCATCACAATAGAAGAATGACCAATCACCTAATGCCGGTATAAAAGTAATATAACCGGATTGTGCAGCATATTTGTAAATATCCGTTTCGATCAAAGTACTTGTAGGTAATTCGCCAAAACCTGGAAGTAGAATGAGTGTGCCTTTAATTTCCCCTTTGGGTAGTATTGTCACATAATAGTTTTTTGTGGTATCATTTGGAATATCAAAAGTATAAATAATGTCCAGCTTGGAGATTGAATCATTTAGTAATTTACCAGAGTGATCTTTGGGTATTATATTTTGCTTGCTTTCGGAATTTTGCCAAGCTGCGAATATGAAAATGATCGATATGTATAACAATGTCCTCATAAACTAAACCATTCATCCTTTCTACTATATCAAATTCAGCATGGCGGAGCCCATTAATAATCCTTTTAATGGTGCTTATGGCGTTAACACTTTTATGTACAGTCAAGGATGGCTCCGGTTTATCCTGATTAATTCCGAATAATTTTTTATTACTTTTTATATCTTGCTCTTAATTTATCTAAATCT
>JAAZCB010000087.1 GCA_012513545.1 Clostridiaceae bacterium | reverse complement strand
CGAAGGATAAGTCGAATCACTGTTTGAGCGAAGCGAGTTTGATTCGACCCGTAGCGAGTTTACATTCTCTTAGCCTTGGAGCTTTAGTTCTTGGAATAATCTGGTGCACGATTAAAATGTACACCCGAAATGAGCTCTTACTTAGACTAAAACATATAGATTGTGTTATACTTTAGGAATATTACTGCTTTATAAGTATAGCGTTTCTCAATTATCTGTTTAACTAAAAATCTTCCGAACCCGTTAAACCGTCGGGATTCCAGATTACATAGATGCGCAGTTTGCAAAGCAAACTATCTGTATCGGATTTTTAGCTTTCATAGGTAATTTGAGTATACACTGCAAGGTGGAGGTTAAACATGTTGGAACTGCTTGAAAAGTGCAGATTATGTCCAAGAGACTGCAAGGTTAATAGAAAGCAGGAAAAGAAAGGTTTCTGTCGTGCAGGATACTACCCCAGAGTTGCCCGCGCAGCTCTGCATTTTTGGGAAGAACCTTGCATTTCAGGAAGCAGAGGCTCTGGAACAGTGTTTTTTTCCTATTGCAGCCTTGGATGTGTATTTTGTCAAAATTATGAGATCAGTCGGGAACATATTGGACAGGATATAACAATAGAAAGGCTTGGAAGGATTTTTCTTGAACTTCAGCAGCAGGGGGCGCATAATATTAACCTGGTAACACCTACGCACTATGTACCTCAAATTATAAAGGCATTAAGGTCAGCAAAAAGTAATGGTCTGATAATCCCTGTTGTATACAACAGCAGTGGCTATGAAACGGTTGAAACAATCAGACTCCTCGAAAAGCATATTGATATATATATTCCTGATATGAAATATTTTGATGAAAAGTATTCTCAAAAGTATTCCCATGCACCGGATTATTTTAAAATTGCGGTCAAAGCTGTTGGAGAAATGGTCAGGCAGGTAGGGCCTCCTGTTTTTGATAGTAACGGACTTATACTTAAAGGGGTTATTGTCAGGCACCTTATGATTCCTGGTCTTATGTTTGATTCAAAAAAGGTTATAGATTATTTATATAAAACATTTGGAAATCACATTTATTTGAGTATAATGAACCAGTATACACCTTTGAAAAGTGTAAAGGAGTATCCGGAACTCAACAGGACACTAAATCCCGGTCATTATGAAGCGCTCATTGAGTATGCCGCCGGATTGGGTATTGAAAATGCTTATATACAGGAGGGGGAAACGGCCAAAGAAAGCTTTATACCGCCTTTTAATCAGATTCTTTAGGAAATATCTGATGTTATGCATTTTATGCCCGGATAAATATAGAAAAGCATTAGCAGGAATATTAAAAAGAGGCACTTTCATTTGATAAGGCATTATCCCGTAAGGGTCAGAGGCTTTAATTAAAAACACTGCAAGCCACAACGTATCAGGGATATTATTGCCGACAGGGCAAGAAAGCTTTTGGAATACTACAAAAAAGTGAGGAAAGGTAGTATGCACTATAAAGAAGTAAAGTCAATTCTATCGGCTAAGAATGGTATGAATATATATCGTGGTTGTACTCACGGATGCATTTATTGCGACAGCAGAAGCAAGTGCTACAATATGGAGCATGATTTTGAGGATATAGAGGTTAAGATAAATGCTCCGGAGCTTCTGGAAAATGCTCTCAGGAGAAAACGTAAAAAATGTATGATTGGAACGGGTGCCATGTGCGATCCATACATGCACATCGAAATAGAGCTCAACCATACACGCAAATGTCTTGAAATTATTGACAGGTATGGGTTTGGGCTAAGTATCCAGACGAAATCTGACAGAATACTAAGGGATTTGGATTTATTAAAAAGTATCAACAACAACTCTAAATGTGTTGTTCAGATGACTTTGACAACTTATGATGAGAAACTTTGCAAAATAGTCGAGCCAGCAGTTTGCACAACAAAAGATCGTTACAAAGTTCTAAAAAAAATGAAGGACAATGGCATCGCCACTGTAGTATGGATTGATCCAATATTACCGTTTATAAATGATACTGAAGAGAATCTAAATGGTATACTTGACTATTGCATTGATGCTGAAGTGTCAGGAATAATATGCT
>JAAZCB010000960.1 GCA_012513545.1 Clostridiaceae bacterium | reverse complement strand
TTTTTCGGCCTGAAACCTGTGCCTATGTATAAGCCTCCTGTGGTTGGGTAAGATGAGGTGACATATGGATAAGTGCCGTGAGCTATATCAAGAAGGGTTGCTTGTGCTCCTTCAAAAAGGATAGCTTTGCCAGAGGTTTCAATTTGTTCTAAAAACTCTGATACACCTCCTATAGTGACGAGTGAATTGCTCTTAATTGTTTCTAAAGCATTCCAATAAGCAGAGACTACAGATTCGACATTAAACTCAGCATCCAATTTGAGGCTGGCTAATTTTTCTTGCGGTACCTTATGGAAGGCAAGAAGAAGGTTTATATATTCTTTGTACCAGGAGATTTCCTTTTCCACCTTTTGAATGAAAAGAGTTTTGCTTTTAGTATCCGCAAGGCGAATTCCTCTTCTCGCATAAAGATCAGTGTAGGCCGGCCCGATTCCCCGACTGGTTGTCCCTAATTCTTCAGCAACCAAGCTATCACAAATAATGTGCCAGGGCATAATTAATCCACATTTACTACTTATCAGCACCTTGGCATAACTACCTCCAGTTCTCTTTTCTAAGGCAGTCAGTTCTTTTAGCAGAACAAGTGGATTTATTATTACTCCGTTGCCTAAAACACACACCTTATCCCGATACAAAATCCCAGATGGCAGGAGGTGAAAGGCATATTTTTCTCCCTTAACCACAACGGTGTGACCCGCATTATTTCCTCCCTGATATCGTACAATAGCTTTTATGGTTGGATTACTTGCAAGTAAGTCTACTAGCTTACCCTTACCTTCATCTCCCCACTGTGTACCAATAATTACTGGATGCATAGTAATTTCCTTAAATTAGGATTTATAAAGATGTTAAAAAAAAGAGGAAAGGCTAAAGAAGTAAAAGGCGTATAAGGTTTCATGAAAAATTTTCTGCCTTCATACTATCTGATAATCTCTTCTGGGTCAATACAACTTAAAGTACATATTAGAAACATACCATTGCTTCTTATTCCTTCCTCCTCTATAATATTCTTTTGTTTACAATAGAAATAAAGTTTTTACTATGAAAAATTTCAAACAAACAAAAATTGTTGCGACTATCGGGCCTGCTTCAGATAGTCCGGAAACTATTAAACAGCTAATTGAGGCCGGGACAAATGTCTTCCGCTTCAATATGAAGCATGCAGACATTGCCTGGCACCATGAGCGAATTAATCGTGTGCAGAAGGTTGCCGATGAAATGGGTGTTTCTATCGGTATTCTTATCGACCTGCAGGGTCCGGAGATCAGAATCGAAACAAGAGACCATAAGGACGTTGCTGTTAATCAAGGAGAGAGGATTACATTTGCTGGCACCCTTCAAAAAGGAATTGATGTTTGCATTCCCCATGATGTTGTTTTTAGCAACCTAGAGATTGGTGATACGATTTTGGTGGCAGACGGCTTTCTAGAGTTTGAAGTGAAAGAAGTAGGTGAAGGTAGTGTTGTAGTTGAATCTAAAGGAGATTACGTTATTAAACACCGAAAAGGTGTAAATCTACCTGGTAAAAAAATCGACCTTCCATCCTTAATCGAAGATGATTT
>JAAZCB010000959.1 GCA_012513545.1 Clostridiaceae bacterium | reverse complement strand
CCCTCATTCTGTATGTCCCTCGTCATTTGATACGTTTTACCCGAACCTGGAAGACCAAAATAACCTCTTATCATGCTTATACCTCCTATGTAAGCGGAATTAGATCATAAATCCATAAAACAAGCCGAACACCCAATATTGTCAGCTCATAAGCGATAAAAACACCAACAACCGTCATTAGTAGCGGCATGTTTACAAATAGGTTTGCATACCCAAGATACTGCCCAACATCCACAGCCCAAGTTTGACCTGCATCCGGAAACATTCCAATAAATCCCGTTATAATGTTAATAAAAAAGTTTATAATTGCATCGACAATCATCCAATAAACCTCCTTACCTCTGAATATCCAGCCCACATAGCGGCAGCCATGATAATAATTGTTGACAAGTTCCTAAAGCCAGTTGTTTCCTCTACAGTAAAACAAACTTCAGTATCATCGACCAGGCCGACCCTCCAATTAAACTCGAACACATCATTCGTATATGTCTGACTACCACCAGCTGCCCACATACTAATCCATGCGAAAGGTATACGCTGATTTGCTTGGTCCTTCATGGTATCAATCTTTTCAGCTATATCTATACTAGGAATAAAAGCGATTTTTAAAATAAAGTTATCTGATGCAGGATTCAAGTAACTGGCAATATCGCAAACCTTCTGCCATATACCATTCAAATAATCAACAATACCCTGCAAACCTTCCCCAATTTCCCCTACCTCCGGATATTCAAATTCATTTTCAGCAGTAACATACTCCGGATTCGAAACTATCATGTTCAATGCTTCTTCTTCAACTTGTTCCTCCGTCCAAGTTGGATTATTTTGCCTTATCAAATCCAGATTTGGCATATTTATAATAATTGTTTGACTATCGTTTATTGGTGGTACAGGAGCGATACTTGTATCTGTATATAAATAATCTGAACCATACATACTGATTTTTTCCTGTTGCCAAACTTCAACTGTATTATCTAAACCAGAGGTGTCTACTGAATAAACCACCATTTTGTCAAAATAACTTTCATTATTAAACTTATAACCCAAATATGCTTTATTTTGTGCATATAAAAATGTATATTCATCAAACATGTAATATGGTTCATGAGCCAATATATTTATTTCATTTCCGTCCACAGTTATTGTATAATGTCCTCTTGAAAATCCAGCTCTCTGTTTAACACTTATACGCTCCCCTCTTATTCCTACAGTTTCAAATGGTACTTCTGTAAATACTGCACCGCGCCAACATTTGAATGAACTTTTGCCCCATGTACCCCACACAAACGGCACAGCAACACCCTTATCAATTGCAATCTGTTCACCTTCTCCTAATGCTTTTATTCCATCTATTACATCTATTGTCGCCGATACTAACGAAGCCACAGACCCGACAGCCAGTACTACTGGCACCCATGCTGGCAACGTTACTGCACCAGCTGCCACAGCCGCCCCAGTTCCTACAGTTGCAGCTGTTGCCAATGCTTTCCCTGTAGTACCTCCTAACACAGCAGCCCTACATCCCCATGCAGCTGATGCTTTACCTAATGCTGTTCCACTAGCTGCCTTTAATCCCATCCTTGTCGTAACAGCTGCACCTATAATTTTTTCCTCAACCGTTGCCATAGCTTCACCCATAGCTGGAGGTAATGCAGCTTGTACTTCCTTTACCGGATATATAATAGTTATTACAATTGCAACCCAAACCACGAGAAACCCTGCGATAATTCGCCTTTTCACACCTTACCCTCCTTATCAATAACTAAAAAAGGAGTAGGGACATGCCCTACTCCTTCGGGGATCGTTAGGGACTATCCCCGCGCGAGAGACTTAACCAAACGCCATCCCAGGCGTGCGCCGAAAATCAGAACCGCAACGCCTAAAGCAGCTACCACAAGATCGGGTATAATACCTGCGATTGATGTGGTTTGCGCCGTTATACTGGTAACCAGGCCATCCAATGCTGTTGATTCCACTAGGTCAAATACCTCCTTTCAATATTGTTAATATGAACTTTATGGCTCCCACCCCAAAGGCGAGTAAGACCCCGGCTCTTAATGAGTCATAGACCCAAGTAACCTCCAAAACATCACCACCACCCCGAAAATTAGCCAAAGACTGAATATGCGAATTAACTCAACGGCTAGTTGTTCCATATAACTCCCCCTAGAATACCTAGTAATAGTAGTATAATGACGCATATCCCCAAATATATTGGCTCAAAGACTGCTGCGATGGCTTGTATACTTTCCGGTGAAATTGCGATTTGTTCCACAACTCTATTCCTCCATGAGTGTCATTGACCTAACTCCGTCTTTGGTTCTCCACGAAAACAATCGTCCATTAATACTGACATGCTCTCCAGGCTCAAAACAGTTCTGGCTGCTCTTCACTTCAACCAATTCACGCTCACCTGGCTGAAAGAGACGTAACGTATAGGATATTTTTCCCTCGTTCTCTTTCATAACTGCTTCAAGAAGAGTACCTTCGACCGAAACCTTCACTTTTTTAACCTCCTTACATAATTTGCGCCATTAATCGATTGTGCTCCTCGGCTCGTGTCTTGTACTGCTCTGTTTCTTTAACTTTTTCTGTGATCATATATCCCCAATATGGAGGGCTTACATGGTCATCATGGGCATCGCAAAAGCTAACGCAATGCAATTCCACTAACCCTTCCTTTCGCAATGAGCCTATGAGCTTCTTAGCTTTATGTCTGCTTATTCTCAATGCCTCTGCTACGAAAACCACATTTACTATTGACTCGAAATTGGAAGCATCTAACTCGTTACTAATAAGTACATCTAAGACATCGTATTCCGTTACTTGATTACTCATTGCCTCTTTTTACACCTCCTTTTGTACATGACTTTCTACACATAATTTATAATTCCTTCTTTTTCAATAATTTCTTTTTAAAACTGTAATAGTATTCCGTACTGTTTTGAGGTCCCCCCCTCCCTGGATTTTCCATTATACCCGGTTCGTCAAGGGAAAAAGGGGCGAGTCACTCTCTTAAATTGTGTAACTTATTGCACTCGCCCCTTTTTACCTAAAAAATATTTTTTCTTTAAACATTAGGTAAAAAATATTTTTTAGGCAGACCCTTGACTAACCGGGTGCATGCAAGCTAAACCAGGAAGGGGGGGAGCTAGCCGGGGCCAGGAACACCATAAAATTACCAACGAGAAGGAGAGGATAACATGCCAAAGTACAGAGGGATCGTAACTGACCGAATGGGAACCTTAAATGATCGTAAAACAAAGTTCTATGATACCTACAATGAAGCCCATGAAGCCGCTGAAAAGCTCTGTAAGAAGACTATCGGAGAACGCGGCAAAATCAATGTATACATCACATCAACAAAGGAGAGAATAAAAAATGTTTGATAACTTGGATCAAGAAGAACGAACCTTAATCCGGTGTCTGAGGGAATTGGGCGAATCACCATTTAACGTACTACAGTTAATG
>JAAZCB010000958.1 GCA_012513545.1 Clostridiaceae bacterium | reverse complement strand
AACACTAAATAAAGCATAATCAAACATTTTATAAAATAATTATACAACAGATGACCATTAAATCCTAAATGGTATAATAATAATTATACCATACTCATTTTTAAAATTCCAGTGTTTATAATACTTCAGCAATACATTTTTCATTTACATTTTTTTATTACATTAATATTCAACACCAATGGTTAATTCGCTGTTCATTATAATTATACACGATATTTCTTATTTAATTATATTGTCATAATATTAATTTTATCACTAAAAAAAAATTTGTAAACTAAATAACTATACTTTCAGAAATTTCCTTAATTGAAATAATTGTTTTTTCCACCTCTTCGAGAGTATTGAAGCAACTTACACTCAGGCGCACAATACCAGTCTTTAAGGTTCCGAGATGATTATGTGCAGTTGGTGCGCAATGTAGTCCTGCCCGTGAAGCAATGCCATATATCTTATCTAGAATATAGCTTGTTTCTGTTGATTCAACTCCTTCAAAATTAAACGCAGCAATACCTGAATTTTTATTTATTTCGGATCTGCTGTATAATTTTACACTCTTTATTTCACTTAAGCCTTCGTGAAGCTTTTCTACAAGCATATGTTTATGTTTATTTATGTTGTCAATCCCAACGCTATTTATATATTCTATTCCGAAGCCCAACCCTACTATTCCTGAGGTGTTTAGAGTTCCACTTTCGAGTAAATCGGGAAATATCTCAGGTTGGTACAGGTCTTCAGAATTGCTTCCCGTTCCACCCTCTGTTAAGGATTTGATTTTGACTCCTTCAGATACATAAAGAGCTCCGGTTCCCTGAGGCCCTAAAAGTCCCTTATGTCCCGGAACAGCAAGCATATCTGCCTTCAGTTCCTTTATATCAAGCTTAATTGAGCCTGCTCCCTGTGATGCGTCAATTAAGTATAATATGTTGCTTTCACTTGCTATCCTTCCAATATCCCACACCGGCATTATAATTCCATTTACGTTAGAGGATAAGGTGCACGCTATCAGCTTTGTTTCAGGTGTTATTACTTTTCTTATATCCTCCGGGTCTACTTCTCCCCATGCGTCTCCCTTTACAACCGTATGCCTGATGCCAATATCCCTCTCAAGAGTTTTCAAAGGCCTGTTAACAGAATTATGCTCCATTCCTGTTGTAATTACATGATCACCAGGCTTTAATACTCCCTTTATTGCTATATTTAAAGCCTCTGTAGCATTTTTTGTAAATACCAGTTGCATGGGGTTAGGGATATTGAAAAATTCTGCTACAGTTTCCCTCGCACGTAAAACTGCCTTGCCAGACTCAATGGACATTTGATGACCTCCCCTGCCGGGGTTTGCACAGTAATCCTTCATACACCTCAACATTTCGGCATATACAATATCCGGCTTAGGGTAGGAGGTAGCTGCATTATCAAGATATATCAATACCAATCACCTCTTATTGCTTAAAAACTTATTTCATTTACAAAAATTAATTATGGTAAAAAACTTTCGATATAATTATGACAGAATCAGTTTTTATAAAAACATCATATGTTTCTCCGGTACATAAGGTTCCGTTATAAACAATAGCATCAATACCACAATATTGATCATTGCTGCTGAATCCAGGCAGCAAACCATATCGAAGCCTTTAAAACACTGCACAAACTAAAGTGGAAATGAATTCCTTCTTAGTTGCGCACTTGGAATTATGTGGCAATAATAAGTACTAACCTTAATATGTCAAGGCAACCTTTACTTTAATTCCATTTATATTTCCCAGCTTTCCTGTCAATGCACCTATTTCATCATTAGAACCATCAACAATTATCGACATCACTGAAATGCCCTTCTCTTTATAAGGTATCCCCATTCTGCCAACAACTATCTGTCCATAATTGCTTAATATGTCATTTACTTTTTTGGATGATTCTTCACGGTTATTGACAACTATACCTATAACAGCAACTCTGTTTCCTTTTTCCATTGAATTACCTCATATAATTATCTTACTTTTTAAACATTATATCAGATTATTTATATATAATACTATATATAAATAAAATTTTCCAGAACACTATGATGAGATTTTGTCAAGCTTGTTTACAGTATCTACAACAATAGAAGCTGCGTTGTTTATCTCATTTATGGACGAACTCACTTCCTCTATTACTTTTGTAATGCTTGTAATTCCTTCATTAGTTTTACCTGCCAGCTCAGAAACATTATTGACATGGGAACCAATATCATCTGTAAATTCCTGCTGCTTCAAGGTATACTGATTAATTTCGTTCATTTTCTTTGTAATTGCAGCAATAGATTCAGCAATTTTTATCATCATTTCTGTAATATCCTTAGTTTCTTCCACCCCCGCACCTACTTTATGAGTAGTATCTGAAAAAAGTTCAATAAGACTGTTTAGAGACTGCTGCATATTCCTGGTGGTATCGGATATATTTGATGACAATTGTCGTGTATTATCTGCAAGCTTCCTTATCTCACCGGCAACTACAGAAAAACCCCTTCCGTATTCCCCTGCCTTTGCCGCTTCTATAGAGGCATTTAATGAAAGGAGGTTTGTATTGTTTGATATTTCAGATATCTTGGAGATGGCTGATTCAATTTCCCCTGCATTATTATACAGTTGATTAATTGATACATTTACTTCATCAACAGAATCTGAAATCAGATTCATGGTATTTCCAAATTTAAGAACCTTATCTTTACTAATGTTTACCATATCTTTTGAAGCATTAAGAGATTCTGTTGCATTGTTTACATTATCCGAAACAAATCTGGTATTCTCATTTAATATTTTCAAGTCATTCTCTACGTATTCTATTGAAGCAACCGTATCCCTGGAATTTACCAAAATATTTCCTGACGTAAAGAAAATGTCCTTAAGTCCATGAGAAGATTCATCAATAAGTTTTTCCACCTGTGCACTTATTGAAGCAAGCTGTTCAACGGTATTCCTGATATTTATTATAAGCATATTATTGTACTCATTTGCTTTGTTTATATTTTCCAATTGATTGAAATTATCCGTAAGTCTCTTTCTATACTGCTTGTTGGCTATAACAGCAAGCATAGTCGCAATTATCAGAATACCTATCCTGCCAATATGGTCATCTACTTCAAATTTCACACTCATTGTAGGTATTTTAAAATAGCATATGATGGAAAAAGTCAGACATCCGATTGAAGAATAAAGCAGAACTACCCTGTTTACAAAAAACATACTTGAAATGATAAGTATAAGCCCCATCGCCCATACAGTCATTGCAGCCGTTTTGGAGAAAACCACCAAAATGAAACCGTAATCCACCAGAAACAGAATTGACAAAACATGTGTTATAATATTCTCCTTTACCTTCAAGCTACGCAAAAGAAAAGGAATTGCTGCCATTATAACAAATACATATTTACAATAATCATCCTGGTTGTAAAAAAATCCTGCTTTTTTAAGGCAATTTCAGAGGATGTTGCAACAATAAAACCTGCTATCATTGAAATTTCAAACATCTTTATCAAAGAATTATTGCCATCTTTATTCAATCTTTGAAAGTAATCTGATGTGAGGATTTTATCGTGTGCCATTACTCTTCCCTCTCTCCTCATGGAAATAATTATAATTCGAAAAGCCATATAATTTACCAGACAACACTAATACAATCAATATCGCATCTATTAAAGTCACGAGAATGTTTATACATTGAAAAATCTAATTTTCGAGATAGTGTGTCATGGAAACTAAAGCTCGATGAAAACCTTTATATCTTTCAATATAATATCGGTATTTCGAACCAACAAGGTTAGAGTAAAATAATTGGCTTTGATAATATTTTAAGTTATTCTTTACAGGCTATTTTTCATCAAAATTCTTTTTGAGCCTATTAATTACAATAATAGCAATAACTCCTCCTATAAGGGCAGTTACAAGCTGAGGCCAGTTGAATGCAAAAAGCATTGTTTGGGTTTTTTTGGGAGGCAATTTCAATACAGGTATTATTAAACCACTTGATATTGCTATAACTGCAAACTTCAAAACTGCTCCGCTAACAACTCCAAGTATTTTCTTACTCCTTAAAAAGTAAAATGCCAAAATCAACGAAAGATTTCCCAATATTATGAAAGGTGCTAGAGGTAGTGGCATTGCAGCTCCCGTAAGAATTGCTCCTACGACCGAAAGTATTGAAATTACTACACCGGAGAGTATGCCGACAAAATAAGTGGAAATAATTAGGCAAGCATTTACTAATGGACCGACAATAAAGTTACTGTTCGGTCCTAATGGAACAATTCTTCCTACATACTGAAGCACAACAGTTAAAGCAAGTAATACTGATGTTCTTGTTATAAATCGGATTCTATCCTTATTCATTGTTTTATCCCTCAATTATTAAATTAATTAAATATAAAAATTATAATAGCATAATTATTATGTAAATTGAACAGCTTTTTATTAATTCTATTAATCACAATATATTCACCTTTAGTAAAATGTTCTTTTTATTACTCCAAAAAAATCAAAATAAAGCAGCGAAAGCAGAATCAACACTATTATAACAACCGCAAATAAAGGCTTACAAAGTGAGAAATAAAACATTGCTTTATGTATTATTCGATAACTTTTATTCTTGTAATAATCCTTATCCAGTTTCTCTTTTACTCTTACCAGTAGATCTCTGTCACATTTTATGTTCTTTCCGGCATAAGCTCTGGCACTTCTAACTGCGTTAACAAAACTCATGCAGTTCTCGCATTCCTGAAGGTGACTATCAATTACGAGCTTTTCTTCATCTGAGATTTCATCATCAACAAAAAGTATTAATTCAACCTGCCTCGCTGAACACTTCATCTACTTCTCTCCCTTTTTCAACTCACAAAATTTTTGACCTACAACAGCTTTGGCTTTATTCACTTTCATTTTAGCAGATTCAACGGATTCTCCGATAATCAACGAAATTTCCTTATAATTAAATCCCTCTAAAGGCTCCAATAAAAAGGCCATTCTCTGGTTTTCTTCCAAGCTGTTGATTAATTTAACTGTAAGATTATAGTCCTCCTGGCTTTGATAGTTTGATTCTGTGCTTGAAAGATCATATAAAGTACTGCTTTCGGGCTTTTGTTTTTTACCTTTTCTCTTATAATAGTTACGGAACTCATTTACAACTATTTTATATAACCATACAGTATATCTGGATGTACAGGTACATCTGTAAAGAGACTTATATGCACGAATATAAGCTTCCTGTAATATTTCTTCAGTATCTTCCTTTGAAAGAGTCATTT
>JAAZCB010000957.1 GCA_012513545.1 Clostridiaceae bacterium | reverse complement strand
ACTGCTTTATGAGAAGCATCAATCTGAAGTGCAATTTTTGTATTAATTTTAACATCGGCTGACTTAATACTTAATTCTGGAAGGTCTTTCGTTGTTCCACTGAAATTAATGTCACATGGACTTAATACATCTATCTTAGCCTTACCATCTATGGTTAGATCTAATTTAATCTTAGGCTTAACTAATTTATCCTTGCTTTTATCTACTATAATCGCACAATCTGCATCCTCTTCAACTGTGATTTTGCTTGAATCATAAACGTTTATTGTATTTCCTTCTGCATATTCATGCCAGTTATGATCTTTCAGGGCACGAATTGTAACTTTTTTAAATACTCCATAATTATTTATTGATGCCTTAGGTGCATCAACAACCAATTCTTGCCCCGAGTAATCACCTTCTGGAATTGTTAATTTTATATCTTTCTTGGAGTTAATTAGAATTGTACTTCCTTTGCCTGCTTCTAAAGCCTTATCAAGTTCTTTCTGAGAAGCCACCTCAACCTCTGGTGACACCTTGATTTTTACTTCATCCTTACGAGATTTATTAACTGTGGTAGCTTTAATTGTTACATTACCATTTTTTAATGCAGTTACAACACCATTTTCATCAACCTTGGCAACTGAAGTATCGCTTGATGTCCAGTTTACGAAATCCAATGCATCTTTTGGTGTATATGTACAATTTAATTCATATGTTTCACCCACTGCCATGGACTGAATCTTATTATTAATATCAACCTTTTCAGCTGGCTTCCTGGAAGGTTTTTGCACGACTACTTTTGCCTCTAGAATTTTACTGCTTATTCCTGATTTAATCTTGCAGGTAATTGTTGTACTGCCTGTGTTAAGTGCTTTTACAACACCATCTTTATTGACTGATGCAACTTTCTTGTCACTGCTTTCCCATTGGTACGTTGATTTTGGCTGTTTATCTTCGATATTGAAATCATAAGATTTCCCAACCAAAATTGTTCTGAAACTTGTTTCCTTAAAAACGGGGTCTACGTTTGCTGGTGCTGTATTAACAACATGAATTCCTGGTGCTGCATTAGCAACCTGAACTCCTGACCCTGCCATACCTGGAAACACCATGGAAATGACAGCCAACGTAGCAATGACTTGCTTAAAGATTTTACCTTTCTTCATAAGTAGTCTCTCCTTTTTAATTTTAGTCTCATGCTGTGAACAAATGATATAAATGTAGCAAATTTACTCATTTAAAAATGTGCAAATAATTTACATTTACAACATTATGCTAACACATATCCCATAATTATTCAATCAAGTTCATCAACATATCATTGGCATTTATAAATAATTCCCCGCTTTTTTTTACTTTATCTTCTCTCTATTTCTTAATATTAATTTACAGCATAAAAATAGATCAGTACATTAACTGGTCTTAAATGAATTATACGTGATTTCTATTTTTATTTAAAAAGGAAAAAATCATCGTGTCTACTTCAACACACATAAAAAAGCCTGCAACCTAACGGTTGCAGGCTTTTTGGTGAGCCATCCGCGACTCGAACGCGGGACACCTTGATTAAAAGTCAAGTGCTCTGCCAACTGAGCTAATGGCCCTTATGGCAGGGATGGCAGGACTCGAACCTACGAAATGCCAGAGTCAAAGTCTGGTGCCTTACCGACTTGGCTACATCCCTAAATGGGGTGAATGATGGGAGTCGAACCCACGACCTCCAGAGCCACAATCTGGCGCTCTAACCAACTGAGCTACACCCACCGTATCCCGAAAAAAGACACAAAAATATTTTAAGATATAAAGCGATTATTGTCAAGCAATTTTTCTAAAAAAGATATATATAATTTATGCCAAATATATTTCCCAATTAAAAAAATTGCCAAAAAGCGATGAAAACAGACGTAAAGTTATGTTTTTAGGAGAATTTTCACGTTATTATTATATATTAGTTAAAATCGCCTTTGAAAAAAAAAACAAAATAATATAAAGTAAATTATGTATATTGTCGAAAATAGAATTAGTACTAAAAAATTTATACAAATGATAAATGGTGATGATATGATTACAGTTTCTTTTGTAGTAGGCATAACAATTGGCCTACTGATGGGTTTAATAGCAGGTTCTGCAGGAACAATTGTAGGACTCAGACTATTACATCTAATGAAAATGAGAAAAATTCAAAACAAAAAAATGGAAGAAAATATAGCTTTCCGGGATATTAACTTCCTTAATACAAAAATCAAAGATGCAGGATGACAGATTTATCTTTTAACAAGTTAATCTTATTATAAAGAATAACTTCTGATTATTTTTGTCTCTTTATCAAAGGATGAATTTATCTTTCTCATGCATTTCTTTATCTATGTTTTCTTCTATACATTAACATTTATTAAACAGACTTCTGAAGGCAGCCTCAAACCTTTCATCATCTTGTGCTGTTCTTTTTTTAGGTCCGGATGTCCTCCCTCCCGACTTTCTGACTTTCTGTCCTAAATGCCTTTCAAACAAAAGCCTGTCAATGTTATCATCGGTATAAATCAGCCCATTCTGGTTAATAACCCTTGCACCTTTAGGAAGTGCCATTGCTGCAACGCCAAAATCCTGTGTTACAACAATGTCACCTGCTGAGATCTTGTTTACAAGGGCTATGTCTACCGAATCTCTCGATTTATCTACAATAACGGTCTCAGAATACCCATCGTTTATAATATGACTTGTATCAAAAAACATGGTAACCGGTACGGAATGCTCCTTTGCAACCGCTACAACAATCCTTTTAACAGGACAGGCATCTGCGTCAACCAATACCTTCATTGTCAGCTCCTTCAATATCGGAGAGCCAGGAATATGCTTCTGCGTCACTCGGCATGCGCCAGTCTCCTCTAGGTGAAAGACTAATGGTACCAACTTTGGGTCCGTCAGGCAGGCAGGATCTTTTGAACTGCTGGCTGAAAAACCTTTTTAAAAATATCTTTAGCCACTTTTTAACTTCTTCTTCTGTATATTTGTCCTTAAAAACCGTACTTGCAAGAAACAGTATTTTCCCAGGTTCGGCACCATATCTTAGCATATGGTACAGGAAGAAGTCATGAAGCTCGTACGGCCCGATTATATCTTCGGTTTTTTGGTTTATCTGGCCTTTTTCATCCGGCGGAAGGAGTTCAGGAGATATAGGGGTATTAAGGATCTTATACAAAACGTTTCTGGTAGTGTCGGATACCATATTGTCTGCAACCCATCCCACCAGAAAACGCACAAGGGTTTTAGGAATACTGCAGTTGACGGAGTACATGGACATATGATCTCCATTATAGGTGCACCAGCCTAAAGCAAGCTCGGACAAATCCCCGGTACCTATTACAAGGCCTCCAAGCTTATTAGCCAGATCCATCAGTATCTGAGTACGCTCGCGCGCCTGTACGTTTTCATAAGTCACATCATGTATCGCCGCATCATGGCCTATATCCTTGAAATGTTGCAGGCAGGCGGCTTTAATATTTATCTCTCTTATGGTTACCTTCATTGACTTCATTAACTCAATTGCATTGGTATAGGTTATATCCGTT
>JAAZCB010000956.1 GCA_012513545.1 Clostridiaceae bacterium | reverse complement strand
CTTGTAAGCTACAATGGCGAATATACCGCGTAAGTATGCCAAGATTTGAGGTGAAAGCATGATACAAAGTAAAAAAATAAATATGATTGTTGTAATAGCCGTTGTTTTTGCCTTGATAGCAAGTATTGCTCTAGTAGTATTAGGAAATACTCATAATGAAAACGGCGGCATGAAAACTGAATCAGAATACGCAACCAAAATTTTCGGTAAAGATATAATTTCAATTGAGATTATTGCGGATGGGGCTGAGTGGCAGAAAATGCTGGACAATGCTAGAAGTGAACAGTTTATCATGGCCAATGTAGTTGTAAACGGAACGAAATTTCAAAACGTAGGTATTCGTCCAAAGGGAAACTCCAGCTTAACCCAGGTTGCAGGCTCCGGCAGCGACAGATACAGCTTTCGCCTGCAATTTGACGAGTACATCAGTGGTCAGACGTGTTTTGGGCTTGATAGCTTTGTAGTCAATAATATGACTGGTGATAACACTTACATGAAGGAGTATGTTTCCTATGAGTTAATGAAGGAAGCAGGTGTAGATGCGCCCTACTTCGGATATGCCGATATCAAAGTAAATGGCATGGGCTGGGGGCTCTATCTTGCAGTGGAGACCTATGGCGACAGCTATGAAGCAAGAACATTCGGCACGACAAGGGGTATGATGTACAATGTAAAGAGTATGGATATGGGCGGTAACAATAGAGATGGAAATGGCTTTCCGCCGGGAGGTATGCCGCCGGGATTTGGTCAGGGCGGAAATTTCCCACAGGGAGGTATGCCGCCGGGATTTGGTCAGGGCGGAAATTTCCCACAAGGAGGTATGCCACCGGCAAATAGGCAAGACGGGAAAACACAGCCAAATCAAGGAGCAGAGGAAATTCCTTCTGCTGCAACTCAACCTGACCGACAAAGGGCCGAAAGACAAACGGGTGACAGACAGATGGGTGGCAGACAGATGGGTGGCGGACAAATGGGAGACAGACAGATGGAGAGACCGTGGGAGAATTTCGGTGGCCCTATGGGTGGCAGAGGCAATGGTGGCAGTTTGGAATATACAACAGACGATATTTCCTCATACGGCGCAATCTTTAATAATGTTGCAGGAAAAGGCAATGACAGTGATTGTAAGCGTGTTATTACTGCATTAAAGGCATTGGCCGAGGGTGAAAACCTGGATAAATATTTTCATGTTGACAAAATATTGAGGTATCTTGCAGCTCATACTGTTGTGGTGAACCTTGACAGTTATTCATCAGGCATGGCGCAAAATTATTACCTTTACGAGAATAACGGCAAGGTTACAATCCTGCCCTGGGACTACAATTTGGCATGGGGCGGATTTCAGAGCGGAAACGCATCTTCTGTTATCAATTTTCCGATAGACACTCCTGTAAGTGGTGTGGAAATGAGTTCGAGACCTTTGATTGATAAGTTGTTATCCAATACGGAGTATCTGGAAAAATATCACGACTATCTTAATGAATTAATGACAGGATATTTTGCAGACGGTAAATGGGAAGAGAAAATTACACAGCTTGATGCACTTATTTCCGATTATGTAAAGAACGACAACACAGCCTTTTGCACTTTTGAAGAATACAAAATAGCGGTTGAAGCATTTAAAACTCTTTGCAATCTGCGCTATCAGAGCATACAGGGCCAGCTTGACGGCACAGTACCGTCTACCACGAAAGAACAGTCTGCAAACCCGGATAAGCTTATTTCAGCAGGCAATCTAAAGCTTTCTTCCCTTGGCAGCATGATGGGCGGAGGCAATTGGGGAGGCATGGGAGGTCGACCGGGAAACTGGAACAATCCGCCGGGAGACGAAGGCTTTGATCCATCCCAGCAGGGAAATATGCCTGACCCCGGGCTTATGATGCAGGTAATGCAGATTTTGCAGGAGGCTGGCGGAACTGTTACCGATGAGGTGAAAGCAAAACTTTTGGAGCTTGGGTTGACAGAGGAACAAATTTCAATGTTCACGCAATTTGAAAACGGTTTTCCGCAAAGACCTGGCGGCAATATGAGAAACCCTGCTGATAATAATACAAGGATGAATAGGGGCAGAGGTGATAGATCATTACCTTTCGAAGGGATGGCAACTGGCGGTGCAAAGGCCGCAGAGAGCTTAATTGTTTATTCTGGCTTGTTTGCATTTGCTTTACTGTCAACATTTCTTGTCGCAAAGAAGAAAAGAAATTATTAATCTATCTGCCACAGTATATTATTTCTTAAGCGGAAATGGTTTGTTTCCACTATTTCATTCCATTGATGATTTTCATGAAACAGGCGCAAATGAAGAAGGCGCACATTACAAAAGCAGCGGTTTTGATTTGATGACCATGAGGGATTATAATGTCACTAGCTTTACAGATGATGATGGAAATGAACATAAGATTGAGTGCAATGAAAGATATTATTTGCCAAGTGAGATAAACTGGCTCTTGAAATCCCTGGGGTTTAAAAAGATAGATATATTCGGAGCTAAACTGGGGGCCTATTCAAGAGAAGACCGTCTCACTGCAGAAGATTATGAAATGCTTGTTGTAGCTGAAAAATAAGCCACCAAAATCAAATTTTCAGTGTTATTAAGTCCTGAATTTATAACTTGGATTCAACGATTATACTGCATTTTAACAGACCAATTTTCAATTTGCAAAAAGGCAAAAATAGTCGAGAGGACCTTTCGGGCAAAATGCTATTATATAATTGTCGGAGGTGAGCAAATGAGAGAACAAATACTGGCTGTACAGCGAATGCAGGATTATATCGAAACCCATCTTAGTGAAGAGATTACTCTTGCGGATTTGGCTAGAGTATCGCAATTTTCTCCCTGGTATGCAAGAAGACTGTTTATTCAGTGGACTAATTTTACACCGGCTGATTATATCCGCAGACTGCGGCTCAGTAAGTCTGCACTTCGCTTGAGGGACGAAGACTGCCGTATTATCGATGTGGCTCTGGATATGGGATTCGGTAGTGTAGATGGCTATCAGAGAGCTTTCGCGAGGGAATTTGGTTGTAATCCGAAGCAATATGCTGCAAATCCGGTTCCGCTCTATTTGTTTAAGCCTTATGGCGTTAAATCTCGCTATATTGAAAGGAGTAATGAATCAATGGAAAAAGTGAAAAATGTATTCGTCCAGGTAATTGAAAAGCCTGCTCGCAAGGCCATCATTAAGCGCGGAATTAAGGCAACTGATTATTTTGAGTATTGCGAGGAAGTTGGCTGTGATGTGTGGAGTTTGTTGACCAGTATGAAATCTATCAGCGGAGAACCGGTCTGCATGTGGCTGCCGGAGCATTACCGCAAACCCGCGACAAGCGAATATGTGCAGGGCGTAGAAGTACCTGTGGATTATGACGGCATAATTCCCGATGGCTTTGACATCATCGAACTGCCTGCTGCGAAGTATCTAATGTTTCAAGGGGAACCTTTTGCAGAAGAAGATTATGGTCAGGCTATCGAAGAAATATGGGAAGCTGAAAGGAAATATAATCCCTCAATCATTGGATATGCGTGGGATCAGGATAATCCGCGCATTCAGTTAGAGCCCATAGGTACACGTGGATACATTGAGTTTCTTGCAATCAATCCAGTGTAAATAAAGTTCGTATTGATGAAGAAACCACAAAAGTTTATTTATCCGTTCGCTTATGCTTCTTAAAAAAATAGCCTAATCCACCGATACAGACAATCAAGCCCAATAATGCAGGTTTTAGAATAGACATGCCTGCTTCACCGCTAAATGCAATGCTCCAAACGAATTTTAAGGCAGCTGCCCCTATGATAACGCATAAAAGCCATTTCCAGTTTCTTTTCCATGCTGCTGTAATAAGCATAAGGAAAAATAGGGGTACTGCTATACTTATTATGATTTTGGGAGCGGTCCAGGTACCCTTAAGATAATCCATTTCAAAAGCTAAAAATTCTAAAACCTGGGGGCTGTTTGCAGTTGGGGCGGGAAACCAGAACATACTTGTAAACAGAGCAAATATTGACGCGAATATACCGGTAAAACTTTTCCTGAATGCAAATATAACCATTGGTATTATAAATAAGGGTCTTATATACCAGCTCAATATATTGTGATGTCTTTCAAATGCCCAATTAAAAAACGTGTCATCGGTTAGAAATAAGACGATAAATATTATTGTAGCAACTGCAAACAGCATCCCTGATAAAAAATCTATTCTCTTCTTCATGATAAGCCTCCTTAGGTCTTAATCATTTTTTTATTACATTAAGTAATATATTTAAGAGCGAATCTACAAAGTTATTTATGTCTCCTTCCTTGATTTGGACTTTCTTAATATTATAATCAAAATCTATTTTATCATATATGCTTTTCTTTTATATTAACAAAAATCTACCTATCATAGCAAAAGAATTAAAGATAGGCCCTGCAATTATGGTAAGTCCACTAATAACAACTTGATTAGGCGAACATGTTGCATGGGGGGGTGAATACAAAGGAAAAATTACTTAAAGTGTTTGATTGCAGACAGAACTTTATAACCTATAAGATGAAAACCACAGGATATACATATGAAACTATAATGACCCGCTGAGGGTTTTTTCTTTTTTACTTTATTACATAAAATAAAGACTCGGTATAATTGGAGGGCAAAATAAATTAGAATTGGTGGTTGTGTGCAGCTGATAATAAGAATATAATGAAATTGGATTAATCCAATGAGGTGATTTGGTATGAGAATTACGATAAGCAGACAAAGTGATACTCCTTTATATATACAGATTTTTGAGCAGGTAAGGCGTCAAATCTTATCTGGAGAACTTGTTCCAGGCTTTCGCCTTCCGCCCGAAAGGAAGTTAGCCGAGAGTCTTGGCGTAAACAGAACGACAGTATTAAATGCCTACCGTGAGCTAAAGGCTGAAGGATTGGTGGGATCCCATGTGGGAAACGGGACAATCGTGCTTTCATATCCGGATGAGGAACTGAATACGGGAAGCGGTAAATTGCAGGAACCAACCTGGAATCAGCTTTTCAGTCAATACTCGAACAGTTTTGATTCATATTTGGTTAAGGATTTATTAACTTTAGCAAGCAGAAAAGATTTGATCTCTTTTGCTACCGGAATTGCTTCGCCTGAATCGGGACCAATAGAGGTGTTAGAAGGAATTGAACATGAATTGGTGGATAAGAAGAATTATAAAGCTCTTCTTCATACTCCGACAGAAGGGTTTATGTCACTTCGTGAAGCAATATGCGGTTTGATGCAGAAGAGAGGGGTTTATTGCAGTACTGATGAGGTAATGCTTCTTTCGGGCTCGCAGCAGGGAATAGATATAGCAGCAAGGATATTGCTTGACCCCGGAGATATCGTTGTTGTAGAGGAACCTTCATTTTTTCAGGCGATTCAGGCCTTTAAAACAATTGGGGCCAGGGTGATGGGCGTGCCAATTGATGATAAAGGTATGAGGCTTGATATTTTAGAACAGCTCCTGCACAGGTACAGGCCAAAGCTGATTTACACTGTTCCGACTTTCCAGAATCCGACCGGTGTAGAGATGGAACTTGAAAGAAGAAAAAGGCTCATAGAGCTTATGTATAAGTACAGGGTTATGGTTTTGGAGGATGATGCTTACGGTGAACTGTGCTATGACGGTTATTCACTGCCTCTTATTAAGTCTATGGATAATGACGGCTATGTTATTTACCTTAGTACCTTTTCAAAAAACGTATATTCGGGCTTAAGGCTGGGTTGGATGGTAGCACATAAAAAAATTGTAAAGAAATATGCAGCAGTAAAACAGGTAACAGACCTGCATCCGAACAGCTTGTCACAGTGGATTATTGAAAGGTTTATAACAAGTGGAGCTCTAGAAACCCATATGGCAAAGATCTGCAAGGAATACAAGATTAGAAGAGGCATAATGTATGATGCTTTAACAAAGTATGCTCCGGCCGATTTGATTTGGAATAAACCAAGAGGCGGTTATTACATATGGTGTACACTGCCTGCCGGTGTATCTGCGGGGAAGCTTGTTGCAAAAGCTGCAGAGCATAAGGTGGCTTTTGTCCCTGGAAATCCCTTCTTTATAGCAGGCCATGGAGATAACTTTATTCGGCTGAATTTCACCTTTGCACCATTAAAGGATATAGAAGAAGGGGTAAAGAGGTTGTGTACTGCCATGAAAGAATTGATGGATAGTAAAGAGCATGATTATGTTTATAAAGATGTTGAAATAAACCCTATTGTTTGATTTCTTGGGCATTATGAAAAATTATCTTTTTCTATATTTTCGTTACAACATGTATGCTTACATTATTTGTCCTTAAAAAAAGCGTAAGTAATTTTTATTCATTCCCTAAAATTCTATGCATGAAATACCTGATATGTAATTGGAGGTGGTTTTAATGGATTTTAAATTTGCAAAGAGAATGTCGAAGCTAAAGGCTTCAGAGATAAGAGAAATCTTGAAAGTAACCGAAAGACCGGAGGTTATTTCTTTTGCAGGGGGACTGCCTGCACCAGAGCTTTTCCCGGTTGAAGAAATTAAGGAAGTAAACAGGATTGTGCTGTCGGAGGAAGGCTCGAAGGCATTACAATATGCTACAACAGAAGGTTATATTCCATTGAGGGAGTGGATTGCCAAAAGAATGAATTCGAAGCTTGGAACTCAGTTTGCTGCCGATAATATTTTGCTGACGCATGGTTCACAGCAGGCTTTGGATCTTACAGGAAAGGTTTTTCTTGATGAAGGAGATGTTGTACTGTGTGAAAGTCCAACATATCTTGCTGCAATTAGTGCCTTCAGGGCATATGGCTGTGAATTTGTTGAGGTGCCTACTGACGATGCTGGTATGATACCTTGTGAACTTGAAAAGATTCTTGAGAAAACTGACAGAGCTAAAATAATATATACTATACCTGATTTTCAGAACCCTACGGGAAGAACCTGGAGTTTAGAGCGCAGGGAACAGCTTGTAAAGGTTGCAATGAAGTACCAGGTTATGGTAATTGAGGATAACCCGTATGGAGAATTGAGGTTTGAAGGTGAGACACTGCCGTCGTTAAAGTCCTTTGACAACAAAGGATGTGTAATTTGTTACGGGACATTCTCAAAAACATTTTGTCCGGGCTATAGAATTGGGTGGATTGCAGGCGAGAGGTTTGTAATTGAAAAGTATGTGCTCGTTAAGCAGGGGGCGGATTTACAATGCAATACCCTTGCACAGATGGAAATTTCCAAATACCTTGAACTCTACGATATTGACAAACATATTGAGAAAATTCGCAAGGTCTACAGGAAACGTAGAGATATAATGGTTAAAACTATGGAGGAAGAATTCCCGGAAGGTATAACCTTCACAAGGCCTAAAGGTGGATTGTTTGCATGGGTGGAGCTTCCTGCCAGCATAAATGCGAGAGACGTATTGGAAATATGCATCAAAAAGAATGTTGCTTTTGTTCCCGGGGGGTCATTCTTTCCAAATGGTGGTAAGGAAAATACGATGAGAATTAACTTCTCAAATATGCCTGAGGACAGGATTGTAGAAGGGCTTAAGTGCATTGCTGGAGTATTGAGGGAGTTAATAATAGAAAGTACTTAACTTATGCTTGCGCTACCTCGAAAACCCTTCAAAAATCAAGAATTAATACCGGCAATGGTACGATAATAACCATTGCCGGTAGAATACATTTGCTATTTTTTCCTTAACACTATAGCGGTACGGTTTGGAGAATATATTGATATTCCGGTAAAGTCATTGTTCATATTAAGCTTGTAGGTTTCATAAATTACATCGTGGGAGATTCGACCGTGTCCGCCAAACCTGTACTCATCTGTATCGAGGATTACTTCGAACTTGCTATCCTCATGAATAGGAAGCTCAAGACCGGGATAGGATTCTGTCGGATGAAAATTAAATATGAATATAAAATCCTTCTTTCTAAAAGCAATAATTTTCCTGTCCTGATCTATCCAGAGGCATTGAGGTGCATAACCGCCTACCAGGCCTTCCTCGGACATAAAATGAATCATAGCTTTATCAAATTGGTTTAGGTCGTAATATCTTAGGTAATCACTGTCAGCAAGGGTCCATTGTCTTCTGCAGTGCTTGAAGCTCCAACCATTTCCTTCTCTGGGGAAATCAATCCACTCAGGATGTCCGAATTCGTTGCCCATGAAATTCAAATACCCTTCTGCACCAAGGGAAATTGTAATAAACCGTGCCATCTTATGCAGCGCAATTGCACGCTCTATCTCAAGGCTTTGGCTTTCCTTATTCATATGCCAGTACATTTCCTTGTCAGCCATTCTGAAGATAAAGGTTTTGTCGCCTACCAATGCCTGGTCATGTGACTCTACATATGCTATGCGCTTTTCCATATAGCGGCTAGTTGACAGTTCATGATACAGAGCATGCATGTTCCAATCGTCATCACTGTGTTTTAAAGTGTTTACCCAGAAGTCCGGCATTCCCATAGCTAGTCTGTAATCAAAACCAATTCCCACATATTCAATAGGAAGGCACATCCCGGGCATTCCACTCATGTCCTCTGCAATTGAAATTGAAGCAGGTTTTACTTCCTTTATCAACTCATTGGCAAACTGGAGATATGTTAAGGCTTCAACGTGCGTGTTCATGCTGAAGTACCTGTTATAATTGTCAAAAGCCGTTCCAAGGCCATGATCATGATAAATCATGGAAGTTATTCCATCAAATCGGAACCCGTCAAAATGATATTCCTCAAGCCAGAATTTTATGTTGGATAGCAGAAAATGAATTACCTCATGTTTTCCATAGTTAAAAAGCTTGGAGTCCCAAACGTCGTGATTGCCCTGGCCGCCAGAGTGGAAAAACTGGTAGTCTGTGCCGTCAAAGGCATTGATACCTTCAGCGAAATTCTTTGCTGCATGAGAATGTACAATATCCATAAGCACAGTGATACCCATCTCATGAGCCTTGTTAATGAGTGATTTGAGTTCTTCCGGTGTACCAAACCATGAGGAAGCTGCAAAGAAATTGGTTACATGGTATCCGAAAGAGCCATAATAAGGGTGCTCCATGATAGCCATAATCTGAATAGTATTGTAACCAAGATCTTTAACTCTTGGCAGCATATTATCCTCGAATTCTTTATAAGTTCCCAGGTCGCATTTTTCCTGAGCCATTCCGATGTGAGTTTCATAAATTAAAGGAGCTTTTCCAGGGTCAACATGAAATTCGGAATCTGTCCAAACGAAAGGATTTTCAGGTGCCCAGATTTGACCGCTGAAATTATGATTTACAGGGTCTTGTATAACTCTTCTAATGTAAAGAGGAATACGATCATTAGCATTTCCCTGGCTTTTAACATGCACTTTTACAAGAGATTCATGGGGAAGTGAGTTTTTACCGGAAAGGAATATTTCCCAAACCCCATTATCCTTTCTGGTAAGGGGGTGAGAGTCACGGTTCCAGCCGTTGAAATCACCTATAAGGTATAAAGCATCTGCTGCAGGTGCCCATTCGCGGTAATACCAACCCTCTTCTGTTTGATGGAAGCCGAAATAGTGGTGGCCGTTTGCAAAATCATTAAAGCTTTTTATTTCCCCGAGCAGCTCATTTTTTACACCATAATAGCGTTTCATTCTTTCTTCGAGGTCGTGCCTGTGGGGTGCCAGCCAAGGGTCGATTTCCAGTATTTTGAGTGTAGTTTCAGGGTTTGCAGTATTTGTCATAAGTATCTTCTCCTAATGTATAATCAAATTTTCATTTATCTTGCTTGAAGCCATTAATCATTAAATAATGATTTAAAATCCCGGGAGCATCTGGCTCCACTCGATTTTGCCTCTTTCACATCGCTCGAAAGAGGTGCAATGAAATTCATGCTGATTATTACAATATTTGCCTAATCTACTGTAATATATACACTACAGTTGATTTGTCGAAACAATAGGATGAATTTGAAACTGAAATTGTACTTATTAATGGTCAGTATGTAAATAATGCCATTTTATCGATATGTCAATATTACGATTTTTTGTTTAATATGTCAACAATTAAGTTCAGCAAAACATTACTTGTTATTATAGTTGTAAGTCCATCCGCAATCATTATGATAAATCATCAGCTTTGTCATACCCCCATCAATAGTAATGTTTTCTCCGGTAATGAAGTCTGCTTTATCGCTGCAGAGGAACAGAACCATGTTAGCAATGTCAAGCGGATTTCCCACTCTGCCGGCAGGATGCTGCTTATTATCTGCGCCCTCGAATTCACTAGCAGTTGTATCAATCCATCCTGGGCTTATGGAATTAACCCTGACTTTTCCGGACAGACTGACAGCTAATGCGTGCGTCAAGGCCGAAATTCCCCCCTTGGCAGCAGTGTAGCTTTCAGTGTTCGGCTGGCTCATCCTGTCTCTGCTGGAGGATATATTTACAATTGCTGCACTTTCGCTAAAGAAGGGCATAAAAAATTTTGCCAGCATAAACGGGGCAGATACTCCAACACGAAGTACATAGTTAAAATCCTCATACGAGCAATTTTCAATTCCGCCTCGGGAAATACAGGCATTATTAATGAGATAATCTACTTTGCTATGTTGCTCAATAACCTTATTGGAGAATTCACGAAGGGTATTTTCATCTGCAACATCGCCTACAAAATAGTCATTAGGTGATTTATCCATAATGCATACATGAGCCCCTTCTTTTTTGAATTCTTCACAGATAACCTTACCGATACCACCAGCACCACCAGTTACAACAACAACTTTGTTTTTAAACATGTTTGCCTCCTGTTTTTAGTGGAATAAGGGGACAGGACCCTTGTCCCTATAGTGTAAGCAGTCCTCTTTCAAATTATTTCTGCTGTTTTAAATTATTTCAACCCGATACTACTGTTGATTGTATCTCACACTCCCTAGGTCCGTCAAATACTAAAGCAACTGGAATACCTTCCCAAGCCTTCCGACCAATGTCACGAAGCTTAGTTTACACAAATTTATATTGAACGTTTTTTATTAGTTGGATACTTGTTTTTCCTCGAAGGTTATCTTCGAGGAAAACTCCTATCTGGGCGTATTGGAACAAGGTTTTTTGTGATAATCGCCATTGCTTTATCAAATAAGAAATTCCTTAATTACCTATGCATAATGAAAATCCGAGAATACCGATGGTTTAACGGGTTCTGAGGATTTTTTGAACATGAATTTGAGAAACATTATACTTGCTGATGAATTGTATTGCATTAATATGACTATTTATGGGGTTAGAGGTAAACTAAAAACATCTGGTAAATTGGTATATTTAAATATAAAATGTTAACCATTAACAGATGTTAAATGTAAAAAAAGTATATTGAATGCAATTAAGTGATTATAATCTACAAAACTATATAATAACAAGGGGGAATCGTAATGAGGAAATCTAAGTTATTAAGAAGTATTGTGTGTATTTGTATCATTGTGACATTTCTAACCACAAATCTGACAGCATTCAGTGCAAATGACTCTTCAAAGGACAACACAGCGGACAATTATTCAAATGTACAGGGTAAGAAAGAAACTGTTTCCGGTGCAGTTTACAATCCACAGACTGATTTGGAACAGGTAAAGCAGGAAAAGGAGAAAGAAAACGAAAAGCGTATTATAGTAAAATATAAAGACGCAAAAAAATCAGAAAGTGTTAAAAACTCAGTCAAACAGAAACTAAAGCTTACAAAACTTGAACTTAAAAAAGAACTGAAATCAGAAAAAATACAAGTTTATGAGGTTGATAATACAGATAATATTGATAGCGTAATAAACGAATTCAAAAAGAAAAGTGATGTAGATTATGTACAGGAAGATTACATGCTTGAACTTTTCGACGTACCGTCAGATCCTCTCTTTACCGAGCAGTGGGGATTATATAATAACGGGCAGGTTATTAACGGACAAGCAGGTACAAGCGGAGTAGATATAAATATTCTGAAAGCATGGGAAATGACGAAGGGTTCTGAGGAAGTAGTAGTCGGTCTGATTGATACGGGGGTTGACATATACAATTCCGAGCTGGCGGAGAATATTTACATAAACACCGAAGAAATACCCGGCAACGGGATAGACGATTCAGGAAATGGTTTTATAGATGATGTATCCGGCTGGAATTTCGTAAATGACAATGGAACGGTATTCGACGGCAGTGAGGAAGACAGGCACGGAACAGGAGTGGCTGGAGTTATAGCCGGAGTTGAGAACGGCTACGGTATATGCGGATGAAAGTATAACATGTACAACTATAAACGGTGGAAACTATTATATAAATACATATTGCTTTTCTTATGCAGCGTCAGGAGACCACAGCT
Organism: Clostridiaceae bacterium; assembly: GCA_012513545.1. The sequence continues at coordinate 915 of JAAZCB010000956.1, read as the reverse complement.
ATCAGCTGCTAATTTACCCTGAAGACACAGCGCCTGATGCCTATGAACCCAATGACAGTGTAGAAACTGCAACAAACATCAGTACAGATACATCTGTTAACGGAACAATAAATATAAGTACTGATGAAGATTTTTATGTTGTGAATGTCAGTAGTACAGGCAGACTTACTGTTGTACTGGACAATATACCGTGGGGCTGTGATTATGAACTTATTGTATATGACGCCAATTCACAAATAGTTGCCGGGTCATGGTTTTCAGGTACCATCCCTGAAAAGGCAAGCATACTGGTCGATGAACCTGGGGACTATTATATAAGGGTATATTCATACAGTGGTTCCGACCCCTCGTCAAGCTATAAACTGACAACTACCATTTCCGACCCCGACAGGTACGAAATAAATGATCGCTATTTCAGTGCAAAGGAAGTTTACGTAAGTGAATCCGCACTGGCTACTATTGATAATGTGAGGGATGAAGACTGGTATATAATAAATGCTGATGAAGCAGGAGTTTATGATTTCGGACTCCAGAACATTCCTACAGATAACGACTATGACATTTACCTTTATGACTCGGCCAGGAACTATATTGACAGTTCTGCATACGGGGGCAATGCTGATGAATTAATCAGCGCAAGTTTGGATGAGGACCGCTATTATATACAAATAGTTTCCTATATCGGTTGCTCCGACACACACAGATACATATTTTCATTCAGCAGGGAAAATGCCATTACCATTGAGATGCACCCTGAAAGGGAGGATTCCAGTGACACAGTACAGGTTCCGGTAATAATAAGCAACCTTCCGTCTGAAGGTGTCTGTGCTCTTGATTTCATAGTGTATTTCAATAAAAACATACTGACCTATACCGGCTATGAAGCAGGTGCCATAACTAATACAAGTGATGCAT
>JAAZCB010000955.1 GCA_012513545.1 Clostridiaceae bacterium | reverse complement strand
GGAAATTCTTACACCTTTAAGCGGCTGCTCCTTTTTATACTTTTCCCTGATAGCCATAAGTCCGGGCATTTCCTTTTCCGCAATCTCTATTTCTTTTCTTCCCCATTCCCATAAATTCAAGTCTGCAATTTTATAGTCCGCCATAATATCCTCCTAAAAACTTTTACTTGTTTAGATTTATATACTAATCATGATATTTATTTACTCCCTACTATTATATTATTACAGTTTTGGTTTGTCAATCTCTAATTGTATATAAATGAATTTAACACACTTTAAGATGACTATAAATTAATATAATTTAATTTCGCAGATTGTTTAGATTGTCATTAATCTTTTTCTAAAATAGATTTTTTTGTTATTAAGGTTGTAATTTTCTTTGATAATCTATCTAAAAACTACTTCACTTTGTTATCTGTCCGTTATACTTGATATAATATTTAAATTCTGTCAAAATAATATACAGGTTCATAATAAAATTTTGTATTCGGAGGCTAAAACATGAGCTTTGTCGGATTTTCAGAGGAAGGTTTGAAATTTCTATTTGAAAACAAAATAAATAATAACAAAGACTGGTATGATAGCCACAAAAACATATACAAAGAATATGTATACAATCCCTTTGCTCAGCTTATAACAGAGCTTGCGCCTGTAATGCTTGAAATAGACAGTCAATTTATAACAATTCCTTCTAAATTGATTTCACGTGTAAGGAGAGATACCCGCTTTTCTAAAGACAAGACTCTTTACAGAGATAACGCATGGCTCGTATTCCTGCGGGATAAATCCAGGATGTCTGCCTCACCCTGCTTTTGGTTTGAAATAACTCAAAACGGTTCAAGTTATGGTGTCGGGTATTATAGTGCTGAACCAGGCTCAATGGGTAAAATGCGTGAAATGGTTCTTAGCAGTCACCCGGCGTTTATAAGTGCTCAAAAATGCCTAAAATCCCAGGACAGGTTTGTTATCGGCGGTGATATGTACAAGAAAAGTAAATATCCCGACCAGCCGGAAGACCTTAAGACCTGGCTTGACAGGAAAAATATTTATTTTGAGTGTGTACAGAATAATTTTAAACTTGCTTTCTCAAAGAACTTGCCTGAAATACTTAAGAAAGACTTTGCATATCTAAAACCAATATATGATTTTCTATGTATAACAGGGTGATTTACATAAAACCACCCTGTCATACATGGAAATACTGTAATCTATAACTCAGTTTAAAATTCTGGGTTCCAACCGCCCAGCACATTGCTCTTTGAATAACCTGCTGCCTGTGCATAAGATAACTGCGGTCTGCTGCTGGTAACATATGCTCCGCTTCCTGTGCTGTTGTACTCATAGAAGCGTCCATGCGAAGGATCTACTCCTGACATTGATGTCCAACCTTCTTTTTTTATGTGTGCACCCATCGCACAGTTAATATATGCTACTGCCGGTTTATTAACACTTGTCCCGCTTGGGCACCATGGTCTTCCAAGCCATACACTGTTATTTGCCGTACCCGAAACACAGGTTAAACTGCAATTTATAAATACAAAACCATACGAAGCTGATACCTCAGTCCTTGCTGCTGTGATATATCCATTATTGCTTGTACTTCCTCTGTTCAAGGAACGTATCTCACACTGCTCAAACACTGCCTGGCTGCGTCCGAATATAAAATCAACGTCACCAACCACCAGACATTTATAAAAATACTGTG
>JAAZCB010000086.1 GCA_012513545.1 Clostridiaceae bacterium | reverse complement strand
CATCTCCTATATCGTGTCCATAATTATCATTTATATATTTCAGAAAATTCAAGTCAAATTCCGTTATATGAATATTTATTAAACGTTCCGGGTTTCTGGAAATTTCAACGATTTCTTTTTCAAAAGCATTACGATTTTTAGCCTGAGTCATGAGATCTATATCTGCCATTTTTATTATAAGGTCATTTTTCTCCTGATCTGCAATAATCTTCAGATATCGTTTCCATGAAGAAATCAACAGGATTGCAATGGAAATTAAGATGCTTCCCGGGAGAATAAGAAAGCGTTCACTATTGATTCCCCAATAATATAAAGCAATATCACATAATGCACCTGCTATTACAAGCATTAATGGCAGCATAAACAATTTGAATTTTGTGTTTTTTTCTACCCAAATCTCATATATGATTGTTCCTGTAACCAATACTATTTCCAGCATAAGGATAGCAAGAAAGAGGAATAATAAGTTAAAAAATTCTTTGACCCTTGCAATCTTTAATATAAATACTGCTAATAAGAATAATGTATGCACAGCACAAATAGCACCCATTATTTTTTTGCATCTTTCCTTGCACATTCTGTAAATATAAAGACTGAATGGAGCAGGCATAAGATAAAGACAAAAATAATCAATTAAATAAGATATTTGTGAATTGCCAATAATTAGGCTGAAGACATTATACTGGTTTATGCTCCACAAACCACTGCAAATTGCGAAAATACCGATTAATTTAAAATTATCATCCAAATGCAGGGTTTTATTACGTAAAGAGAAATAGATAATAAGCGATAAAATGCCTGTTAAAATAATAAATGTACATACCACAATTCCAGGTAGCCTTTTAATAATCAATGAGGCATAAACAGCATTTTGATTTGCATAGGATACCTTGTTTACAGTTCCGGCATATTTACTATTAACTGAAATCATTTCTATAACAAGTTCTTTTCCATTACTTCCTGCCGGAATAGGTATGATGTTATATAAAAAGCCTTTATTATTTAGTGGATAATCAGAATAAATATTGCCGTAAGAATAGATTTCTTTGCCGTCTAAGGTAGCTCGGACAGAATCATATGCTGTAAAAATACACACTGCCTGTGGTTCTATAAATGGTTCAGGCAGTATTCGAGAAATGGAAAAAGTATCACCAACATTAGTTTCATAACTCTTGTATGGCAAATTTACATCTTCAGTCAGGTTAGAATTTACGCTATAGTTCCATCCTTCATTCATAGAGACCAGATCATCAAAATGAAACCTTGTATTCTGATGAGGGAAGATAAAAGCAATACATAAAAGCACAAGTAATGAAAACAAACACAGTCCCTCAAAAATACGACTAATAATTTTCACCTTTTAATATCCTCCAGCATGTGCAATTTAGTATAACCATTGAATGCAAAATGTAATTTTATTGGACTGTTCATAAAGATGCTAAATAAGGTATAAATTACTTATGCGGTTTGTCAACATAAATTCCTCATACTATAATTTTCTCATATATCGGGCAAATATTCAAATAATAATTATTGCTGTAGTATAGTATTAAGAAGATTATGCTCTACCTATTACCACAGCAACAACTTTAGAGAATTGAAGGAAAAAGGAATGGTATTGATATAATAGATTTACAAAAAGAATTGGTCAGGATTTAAATCAGCAAATTCACTTACACAATCAATAATTTTTATCTGCGTAACCTACCCAGCCGCCTTCTTTAACAAGTGTTTTGTCGAAGTCTCCAACTCTAAACTCTATCTCTTCAGATTTACCTTCCGATTCAAAAATAATTTTATTTCTATCAACATCAACAGTTATGGTAACATCTCTTTTTGCATAGGTGTTAAACAAATAATCGATTATTTCCTTTGGCAGCTCAATTGCAAACATGCCGCAGTTGTACATGTTTTGTCTGAATATTCTGGCAAAGCTTTCTGCTATTACCACATTAATATTATTTACTTCTAAAGCCCATGGAGCATGTTCTCTTGAAGAGCCGCAACCAAAGTTTTCACGAGTTACAATTACAGCCTTGCCCTCTATATCTTTTTTAGGGTCAAAACTGTCCAGTATCAGATCTTCCAAAACGTAAGGCTTAAGGGCCTCTTTTGTTATCTCGGTGAGATATTTTGCAGGAATTATTTCATCTGTATTTATATCACTTCTATCTAAAATCAAAACTTTGCCGCTAAAGGTTTTCATTTTCATTTCCCTCCCTGATAATATCCTCAGTTTTTGTCTCTTCATCTTGCCTTAGGGGCAAAACAAATCCGAATTTACAATTTCACCTGCAATTGCAGTTGCAGCAGCAGTAGCAGGGCTCATAAGGTGAACCGTTCCACCCTTTCCCATACGACCGTTGAAGTTTCTGTTTGTTGTTGAAGCACACGATTCTCCGCCTGCCAATACTCCATTGCTCATTCCAAGGCAAGCGCCGCAGGTAGGATTTGTAACACAAAAACCTGCATCCTGGAAAATTTCAATAATTCCCTCTTTTAAAGCCTGACTGTAAATAGCTGGTGTTGCAGGGCTTACGATTCCACGGACATCGTCATTGATTTTCTTACCTTTCAAAATCTCTGCTGCTACTCTTAAGTCTTCTATACGACCATTAGTACAACTTCCGATGTATATCTGGTTGATTTTTGTACCGGTCATTTCCCTTACCGGCTTAACCTGATCAGGTTTAAAGCCGAAAGTGACCATTGGCTCTAAGTTTGACAAATCAAATTCATACACCTTTTCATAGTTGGCACCTTCATCGGAAATCCATTTTGAGTATTCTTTCAAAGCTGCTTCCTTCGATTCAAACTCGTTCATAATATAATCCCAAAGGTATTCAACGGTTGTCATATCGGGATAACAAACTCCGCAGGTACCACCGGCTTCGATAGCCATATTGCATAGAGTCATTCGGGCTTCCATACTCATTTGATCCACGATAGGTCCGGTAAACTCTATTACCATGTTTGTTGCACCATTAACTGTCAGTTCTTTTATAACGTACAGTATAGCATCTTTTGCAAAAACTCCCGGCTTAAGCTTTCCATTTAAAACAATCTTAATTGTCTTTGGAGAACGGAAGGCGCAAACTCCCTTTAAAATACCCACTTCAAGGTCTGTTGTACCAACTCCGGCTGCAAAAGCGCCAAATGCCCCGTGGGTACAGGTATGTGAATCACCCATTATAATTGTATATCCCGGTCTGACAAAACCCTTTTCAGGAAATATGGCATGACATACACCATTTCTTCCTATATCAAAGAAATCTTTTATTCCATGTCTTTTTGCCCACTCACGCAGAATTTTACCTTGTTCCGCAGTTTTACTGTCCTTTGCAGGCGTTACATGATCTATTACAGCTTTTATCTTATTTGGATCAAATACCCTATCCATACCTCTTGCCTGAAGATCAGTTATTGCAATGGGTGTCGTAATTTCATGGCAAAATACTGCATCAAGCTTTAATACATGCGTATCTTCAAAAGGCATATTCACTCTATGAGCATTGAAGATTTTTTCAGTTAATGTATATTTCATGTTGTATCAACTCCTTTATAATATAACATATCATAATCAAATTGATTCCATAAGTAAAATATTTTAAGAAGAACATTATAGTATTTTACAATTTGATATGCAACTCATAATTCTATTATACACACAATTATATTTTATACTTCTCGTAATTTGCCAAGAAAGAATATATTTTTGAATGTTTTTTGACTTTTATTATTTCCTGGCTCACAGACATTTTGTATTAATCTAAGTTCAATTACTGTCGATATATATACTAAACATTAAATAATTCCTGCATTATTTATGAATTATATACCTATGATTATTTTGTGTCCCATTAAGGCATGTAAGAACTTAATTCAGTGAGTTTGCTGCAAAGGAATGATAAAAGTCAAGGCTACCTTGGTATAGAAGGAGTATAATAATGTCTTTGACAGATGGATTATCTCTTATATTCTTTATAACTTTTTCAATATATGTCTTTCTAGGAATATTTGTATTGGCTATTGATTCGAAAGCCCTTATAAACAGGCTTTTTTTTGCTTTATGCATTTCACTTTGCATATGGGCCTTCGGTTTTTCTATTGCCTGTTCTGCTGTAGATTATGAGTCAGCACTATTTTGGAGGAGATTTGATTCTCTTGGTTGGGGAACAGCTTACAGCATTCTCATGCACTATGCAATCATTTTAACAGAAAGAGGAAAAGTTTTAAAGAATAAGTTGGTGTATATAT
>JAAZCB010000954.1 GCA_012513545.1 Clostridiaceae bacterium | reverse complement strand
CTTGCATATAAGCTATCGCCTAAGATGCATATTGGAAGCTTGGGATATTTGCTTTTCAATTTTACTGCGATTCTTTTAAATGCTTAAAAATGTCTTTGAAAAAATGTTTCTGTAATTTTATGAACTCCCCGATAAAATTTTTTTCTTTTTCTTTTTCTTTTTCACTTTTATTTTATCTTGTATTCTTTATCATTTGCATCTCCCAAAACTATTGATATTAGTGATCCTTACCACCATCATTATAATATAACAGATATGGAAACGATTACCTCGAAATAAATAGAAAAATGATTTACTTGTCAGATCTACTTAGTGTTTCGTATCTATAGTTTAGTTGTATACAAAAATGTAAAAAGCAAATATTTTCCTTGGGTATTTAGAGAAACTTAGGAAGACGTAGAAAAAAATAGAAATATAGAGAAATGTGTATATATATATATATTTCTCTATATTTTACAAATAAGCAAATATAATATACTATATAAAATGTAATGTAAAAACCTTCAAACAAGAATCTGACGAAGATAAAAAGTGTTTGAAGGTTTTAGGACAATCTAAAAAGGTTGCCATGGCTAAAAGTATACACCTTTTTTTGTTGATTGTAAATTACACAAGTAAAAAATCTAAAAACAAAAAAGGAGGAAATAAGATGATTTCCAGGAAATTAAAATATTCAGTACTAACAATGGGAATAGTATTTTCAATGTTTGCAAGCTTTGCTTATGCTACTTATAGTACGTATAACGTTACTTTGCCGAAATTGAAGGGTGATGTTACATTGAGGCAAGGTAGCAAGGCAACTGGAGAAGATTATATTGAGCATAAAGATATACTTATTGGTCCAAGTGTTAATGGACAGGCTATGGCTGTTTGGATAGATAAATATGATAATGGTTGGGATGCTGTATGCGATTACGCTTTAAATTATGAAGGACAGGGACCTTATACATTATATGCAGACCCAGTTCTTAATAGTGGCGATACTATAAGAGTTAGAGCCGATAACAAAGATTTGACTGCATATAGTTATGGTGCTACTGGTAGTATTGACTTAAAATAATAATTATGTTCATGGATGATAGAGGTTTTATCCTCTTATCCTCTTATCCTCTATCATCCATATTGTTGGAGGACCAAAAATAAGATGAATATTAAGAACATCATAAAACTAGAATTTAAGTTATTTTTAACAAGGAAAGAGTTTCTATACACATTTACAATTATGATGGCGCTTGTGTGTTTGGCATTTTTACTTAAATGTATTGGATTGTATGGAAGAGATTTTTCTATGGTATATCCAGCAAGTCAGTTGTGGTTTGGATGGACACCGAATATAACATATGCAAAGCCACTGACTGGTTTATTTTACTTGATTGCATTACCTTTTGTTGTTTCATTGGTATATTCAGATACATATTACATTGACAATAATACTGGAATGGTTAAAAATATAATAGTCAGGTGTAAAAAAAGTAAATATTTATTAGCTAAAGGTTTGGTTGTTTATACTTCAGGTTTTATTGTGATTTTTATACCATTAATTGTAGAACAGGTATTATGTCTTTTTGTTTCACCTATCACTGGTAGGCTTGATATTTTACATACAAAAGCATATGAATTTCCTTTTGTGAAGTATATACAATTTTCCGAAATGTTTGTAAACCATCCTTATTTACGTAACTTTTTGATTATTAGTTTAGCCAGTTTGTTTGGAGGTAGCATTTCATTATTCTCATATGCTCTTTCCTTTATAAATAAGAAAAGCAGACTTTTTGTAGTAGCTTTCCCAGGGATATTATATATTGCCTATAACCTTGTTGTTGAATTTTTCGATGAGAGGTGGCTAGGGTTATCATACTATTTATATTCTTCAGTGACTTTTAGTGGAAGAACATCCTATATTATAATTGTGCTGGCTGCAATGACTCTATTAAGCACTTTTATTATTGTCAGCAAAAGTATGATAAGTAAGGATGAATTATAATGATAAAAACCTATTTGAAACAATTCTTTCTTTCCTACAGAACAAT
>JAAZCB010000953.1 GCA_012513545.1 Clostridiaceae bacterium | reverse complement strand
CCAGACTAATGGAGATCAGTGAAGAATGGCAGATCGGCAAACGTTATTGTGCTGGCAAGTCATTCAATTGTTAATGTACGATGGATATTTCTGACTCACTTTTACAGAAAAAAGGTTGCATAATCATATCACACCAGCAATCTATGTCATTTATAATAGGATTTACGGTTTTAGGATTGATAAAAATAAATAGATTGTTTTAATAATTTAATGTTTTCATAATCAAAGGAAGAATGGAATGAAAGAAATTGCATTAGGAAAATATAACGGATTGAGTCAAGCATCGACAACTTTAGGCACCATATCAATTCTGGCATTAGATCACAGAAATAATTTACGGAAAGCTCTAAATCCTAAGAATCCATCTTCAGTATCCGATTTAGAATTAATAAAATTTAAACAATCCGTAGTAAAAAATGTCTCCATTTACGCTTCAGCTGTCTTGCTAGATCCTGAAGTGGGTATTGCTCAATGTATTCAGGGCAACTCCCTTGGGGGTGGTATATCTACAATATGTGCACTTGAAGAAACTGGATATTCTGGAGATAAGAATGCGCGCATTAGTAAACTTTTACCAGGTTGGAGCGTTTCAAAATCAAAACGTATAGGATGTTCAGGTGTAAAGCTATTAGTTTATTATAATCCTCGAAGTAAAACGAGTTCAGGTACAGAGGAGCTTATTTCGCAAGTGGCTGAAGAATGCAACAAAAATGAGGTGCCATTCTTTTTGGAGCCACTTTCATTTTCGATTAATAATGATAAAGAGCTGTCCTCATTAGAAAAACGTGTCATTGTTGTGGAGACTGCCCAAAGATTAAGTCCTCTAGGAATTGATGTATTAAAAGCAGAATTTCCTCTGGATGTAAAATCAAACTTAAATGAAAAACAATGGGCCGAAGCATGTTTAGAATTATCCCAAGCAAGCGTTGTTCCTTGGATATTGTTGTCTGCTTCAGTCGATTACGAGTTATTTGTTCGGCAGGTCGAAATAGCTTGTTGTTCAGGCGCAAGCGGAGTAGCTGTGGGGAGAGCAGTCTGGCAAGAAGCGGTGAACCTTTCTTCTAATGAAAGGGAAATATTTCTGAATGAAACTGCAGCCCCGCGAATGGCAATACTTACGAAGATATGTGAAAAGAACGCCAAATCTTGGTATGAATTCTATCAATTACCTCAGATGGACGCTTCATGGTTGCTTGATTATTGATCTGGAAAATTGGTTAACGATAATTTAATGGTCAAGGTTGATAAAAGCCACAGGCGAATGAGTAATTATCTAATGTATAAATAATATGATCTATTATTATATCTCTTGGGGTGTTGTTTAGCTTTTGTTCCCTAACTTTATGATATTGAAGAGGTAAGAATTGACTTAATAAAGAGAGAGGGATGGATATTTTTTCCAGGTTACAAATTAATCTATAGATTGAACTTCTTATATCTGGTGAGTTCCAGTAATATCTCACTCGATCACTAAAACCATATAATTTTGATACTTCAATGTCAAAATTTGATGGGGTAACATGGTTTTTCCAGTACTCCGGTTTTCTGTCCATCTCTAGACTAATACTCTTGATTATATTAGATAGAATATAATCATTATTACTACGCAGTAATTCCTCTTCAATTTTTGCTAACCCAAAAATGACCTCCCGGAAGGCAAAAGTGAGCGCAGGGCCAACCTTAAGAATTGAGAATTTATCTTCTACCATTTGGCGAAGTTTAAATTGTGTTTGGTAATCAGTAGAATGTGCTTCGAATACTTTGTCGTTGTAACAGCTAATAAATCTCTTTAGTTCACCAACCTGCGCACGATCATATTCAAAGATCTCGGAATCATTGAAGTCTACTCCAGGTTGAACTACTACTGCAATTACTCGTTCCCAAGCTGAAGCAAGATTCTCCTGAATAAATCTGCTCTTAAAAAAATCAATTGTTTCTGAAATGTCCTGGTAGCTCGTGATTTGAACCTTTTCATTACTTCCAGTCTGTCCTCCAGGTGCTGGCACTTCTGTTCCGATGACATACAAAGGTAGGTCGTCTCCAGGTTGCAAGGTCGTTTCAGCAATCTTACACAAATCTACCGCTCTTTTAGCAGAAAGCTCCTTATTCAACGCCTGGTCATCATCTAAACAAGGCATGCTAGCATCTAGGTGGATTTTTCTGAATCCTGCAGCCACATAATCGCGTACAAGTTGCTTGGCGTTTTGAAGCGCACTAGAATAATCCTTACTTCTCCAGGGGTATGGGCCTAAGTGGTCTCCTCCAAGAATTATCTTAGTCAAAGGAAAATTATTTTTCAGAGATATGTTACGAATATAATTTACAAAATCAATAGGTGTCATTCCAGAGTAACCACCAAACTGATTTACTTGATTGCAGGTAGATTCGATTAATAAGAATGAATCATTCTGTTTGGCAACATGCATACCGGCTTCAATTACATGATGATTGGAAGAACAGATAGAAAAAAGGCCTTTGTTTGAGTCGTTGTTTTTCGTAAATAATCGATCAAGAATTGTACTTGGAGAGCCAAAAGTATTCATAATTTCCTTTGATAAATACTCAAGTTTGATATTAATCAGGTTTTAAATAGAAAATTTTCTCTTGATATTTCTTTAATAAGGTTTGATTATACTTATCTCCTTCATCGAGATTTTGGGCCATAAAAATTGGAGGCGTAATGTTCCGCGCTAGTAATTCTTCAACTGTCTCAGCAATTAAACATTGAAGTATTGCAACGGAGGTTATGCCCGAAATCGGACAAAATTTTGTCGGGATTTTTTCTGATGTCAAAATTGCATCACCTGGCTCAGCTTTATTGTCTAATACTACATCTGCATAGAAAAACATATTCTTACCACTCGAGTGTCGCGATGAGACTGAAGTTGAATATCTCAAGCCAGTTACGGCAATTACTTTAATTCCACGTTCGTGGGCAATTTTTGCCATTTCTATGGGCACAGAATTCCTCCCAGATACTGAAACGACAATGAGTACATCACCAGGTCTAATTGGTGCGTAATCTAAAGCAATTTCTGCAATCCCACTGAGGCGTTCGATCTTGCTTGTTATTCCAAAAGGCTGTAGATGCAAATCTTCTAAACCTGGAATAAAAATTGTGTTAATTACCATTAGCCCACCAGCCCGCATATAGATATCCTGTAATGCAGTTGATGAGTGTGTACTTCCCCAGATAAAAATTCGCCCATCGCCTTCTAATGCATCAGCTAGCATTGTTGCCCCTAGTAATATATTGGGAGTTTCTTCTTGAACAATTTGATCAAGAAGAACTTTGACTTTGCTTATGTATTCTTTTGTGCGATTTTCCATTTGAAACTCCTCTCTTTTGATTTAATTCTTGGAAAATAGACATTTACCTTTCACGAATGTTTTTTGAACAACGAGGTCTTTGCTTAACATCACAAAATCAGCATCTGCTCCTTCTTGGATAATTCCCTTACTTCCGAGTAATCCCATTTCCTGAGCTGGGGTACTTGTAGCAGCCTGAATAACATCAGTTAACTCTAGGTTGGTAAATTTTAGTAAATTCCTTATTGATTGATCCATTGTTACAGTACTTCCAGACAGACCGCCTTCTAAAGTTCGTACAATTCCATTCTTTATTATCATTATCTGGCCATTATTAATATACTTTCCATCAGGAATTCCTGTTGCCATGGTCGAATCTGTTATTAATATTGTTCGTGAGGGGGATTTAAGTTTTATAACTAATGAAATTATGGATGGATGGAGATGTATTCCGTCACAAATGATTTGTGTGAAAACGCGTTCATCATTTAGCAATGCAGTAACAACCCCTGGTTCGCGATGGTGTATACTGGGCATACCATTAAAGAGATGAGTTGCTTGTGTAGCCCCAAGGTCTATGGCATGAATTGTTTCCTCAAATGAAGCATTCGTGTGACCAACCGAAATACGTATGCCATTTTCTATAGCCGCATGAATAAAATCAGAGCAACCTTGAATTTCAGGTGCACAGGTTATTAATTTTACGACACCTGAATTTAACCATCTTGAATATTCGGATTTTTCGGGATCTCTGATAAAAACGGAGGATTGAGCCCCCTTATTTTTTTGATTGAGGTAAGGACCTTCTAGGTGAACACCTAATATCTGAGCCCCCTTGTTATCTCCTTCGAGAGATTTAATTACCTCAATAATGTTATAGATGCGTTCTTTTGATTGACTCCATGTGGTTGGGTAAAAAGAAGTCACTCCATGTTCTACACAAAATTGTGCGAGGAGTTTTAAGACATTATTGTCTTCAATTGCATCCATGGTATCTTTCCCAATTGCTCCATGAAAATGAATATCAATTAAGCCTGGGCAAATATACATTCCGGCTGCATCTATTATGTCTGAATTTGGTGTAATTGCGCCTTCGTTTTGGAATATTTTCTTTATTATTCCGTTTTCAATTTCAATAGTGAAGTTTTTTAGTATCTCGAAAGGGGTGACAATGTCTCCGTTTCTAATAGAAATATTCATATGGTGTCCTTAATATTCCGGTTTATACTGCATGGTCATTTCCAGGAAGTAATAAAGAATCATTTTCTAGGAAGAGCTCGATTGTTGATCCCAGAAGACCTGACTCTCCGCGAAATTTACCCAATTCAATTTTTATACCTTGATATAATTGAGGGCTTTCGGTACTAATAATTTGGTGATATTTCCCCATCAACAAAAAAAACTTTTCATAACAGGCTTGAAGTAATACCTCACCTGCCTCAGCAATCCCGCCTGTTATGGCTACTTGTTCAGGAAGAAAAATCGCTGAGAGAAGTGAGAGTGCATGACCTAAGTGAGCACCTATCTCTTTGATAATAAGAGTGGCTTTCTTGTCTGAATTATTTTTTGCGGCTTGAATGACTTCGTAAGCAGATACTTTTTTATTATAAAGATTTCTCGCGAGACGCTCAATATTCGCTACTCCAATTAACGCTTCAGCTGAGCCATTGACTTGATATTTACATTTAGGACCATTAGGATCCAGAATTAACCTGCCCGCGTCTCCTGTCGTACCGCCGACCAGACGAAGGGGTTTTCCATCAATAATTACACCAACCCCAAAGCCTGTTCCCACAGCCATGCATAGAAACCTCCTTGAGCCTTTTCCACTCCCATAATAATATTCTGCTAACGAATGTGATACAAGATCATTGTTTACAATTGCTGGTAGACCAAATAATTTTTCTGCCCAACCACGCAAGTTAAAATCCTTTAACGAGGGTGTGCTATGACAAACAACTGGCCCTAGGAATTCACTGTCTAAATATCCGTGTGTGGATATACCTATGCCTAGTAGAGGATGAGGATTGAGTAAAAGGATATTTTGAATACTATTATTTAGTCTTTCAAGGAAGGGATTCGGGTCTTTGCCGTTTGCTTGAGTAGGAAATGATACAAATTCAGAAATATTTCCACAACTATCAATTATGCCAATCTTAGTGTTTGTTCCTCCAATATCTATGCCTAAAGCGTATGATGTTTTTCTTTCCATGTTGTTCTTTTACAATTGATACTCCATCTTTGTTAGCATCAAAAAGGGCGCGTAGAATTTTATATAATTATTGAATTTAATTTGCGCCTAAATCATTTCGTTCAATTTTTATTACTTTCTGAAGATTTGTTGGTTGATCTGGATTTAATTTTTTTGATAATGCCCTATAAAATGAAATCAACTGAATTATGGGTAGGTATAGCACATTAACTATTTCTTCAGGAATGGATACTGGAATCTTAACATCCGCCTCACCTTGGCCAAATGTTAATACTTGTGCTCCTAAACGTTTCATCTCAATAATTACACGCTCCTCAAATCTCCAATTGTTTTTCGAAATGAATGCGGGAATAAGCGTTGTCGGGGTAACCATTGACATTGGTCCATGACGAAATTCATAAAAATGAAACGGTTCGCTGTGGGTTAAGGTCATTTCTTTGATCTTTAAATTACCTTCACACGCCAGTCCATATCTAGGACCACTTCCGAGTAAATAGAATCGATCGATTGATAAATCTCCCCCAATCTTTTGGGCTAATGCCTCATAACTCTCAAATAAGTTCCTACACGCTTGAGGAAGTTCCCACAAAGATTTGGTTAGAATCTCTTTTCGTCCCACAATTGTTGCCATAGCTACACAAAATACATACATCGAAGTAAAAGCTCTGGTCTGGGCAATACTCATTTCTTGCCCTTCCGGAATCACAAAATTTAGATTTCCCATAGAAGATAAAGGTTTATCTGCATAATTAGAAATGGTTATAGATTTCCCCTTGTCATATTTTGTGAATTCCTTTAGAGCCTCAATTGTTTCTGTGGTTTCAGCTGATCGACTAACTGTTATTAACAGGTTTCTTGTACCCGGTTTATAAATTGATGTGGGGTAAAAAATCAATTCGCTTGCAGGGACTCCTATTGAGGATATTCCTGTAAGCTGTTGAAATATTGAAGCGGCAGCAAGAGAAAGGTAGTATGTTGATCCACATCCAGTAAAAATGACTTGGTCAAAGGGTATCGAAAAAAAAGATTGTAAGGATTGATCGTGCTTTTGGGCGATTGATATTGCCTCTTGCCAAGCTAAGTACTGGCTTTTAATTTCTAGATAAGTTACATAATTTGAGTTTGTTTCAATATCCATAGATTCCACTCCTTTATGTCTCAATTTTCGAGTCGACTTATATCAAATAATAATATATAAAACAATAATAGACAATTCATTTTTGCCATATTATCAAATACAAATAAGAGATCAGTTAAGTAATTGATGAAGTGATTACCTCACCAGATCAATGATTACTCTTGTGAAAAACATGATAACAATTATCATAATAATGGCATAATAGCAACAAAATAAATGATATATGCTCCAAATATTGATATTATTATATCATAAAGTGTAATATTTATTGACAAATTGAGGAGGCGGTGATATTATCTTCTCGTAAATATATACATCGATATTTACAGGGATCTTTTGGTGAAGAAAAATAATCGACATCAACGTTTAGTAGATTTATTGAAAAATGGCTCAAGTATAGTCATATCAGACATTGCAAAAAAATTTGATGTAAGTGAAATCACAATTCGTAGAGATCTAAATGAGCTTGAGCGTGAGGGGATAATTTCAAAATTTCAGAACGAGAAATATCGTTTGCTAGATTCAAGGAATCTCCCGATTCTAAATCGTATCTATGAGGAAATTGATGCAAAAGAGCTAATTGCGCAAGCTGCTTCCAAATTGATTAACGACAACCAATCTATATTTGTTGGCTCAGGCTCAACGACATTTTGCTTGGCTAAATATCTCATTAATAAAAAAAACCTCACTGTAGTTACTAACGCCCTTAATCTTGGTTTCGAACTGGCATGGGGTAAGGATTTGACTATAGTTGTTGTTGGAGGTGTGCTTCGTTCATCTGAGCTTTCTTTGATCGGACACATTTCTCAAATGTCACTAAAAGAAATATTTGTCCATAAGGTTTTTATCGGAATGGCTGCGATTAGCCTTGATGCGGGATTAACTAATGATTATCTCCCGGAAGTTGCTACAGATAGAGAAATCTTTAATTTAAACTCAGAGATTATTTTGTTAGCTGATCATACAAAGATAGGAAAAGTAGCTTCCGCGTTTGTTGCGCCTATAGAAAAAATTAACACATTGATCACAGATGAGTTGGCAGACAAAAATTTCGTTAAAGAGCTTCAGAATAGAGGAGTAAATGTAATTATTGCTCATTCGGGCATTACGGGGAAGGGGGATACAAACTAACAAAAAACAATAAAAAAAGTTACACGTTGCTGAATATTCTATATTTATTAGTGAATTAATTAGGAGAAATAGCTTCCAAATAAGGATAACGAGGATAAGTAAACATAAAGATGCAAAAGCTTAATGTTGCCGTAATTGGAGTGGGTTGGTTTGGAGAGTTACATATTCAAGTATATTCTTCTTTACCTCAGGTAAACCTTGTTGGATTTTTTGATGAAAACCTTCAGAGGATGGAGGATATTTCAAATAGGTATCACATTAGAGCATTTCAAACTATTGATGAATTACTCGAAAGTTCATTGATTGATGCGGTTAGCATTTGTACCGGCGATCAAAATCATCTAAGCCCGGTTTTAAAAGCCTGCAGGGCCGGAAAGCACGTTCTAGTAGAAAAACCCATGGCAAGAACGATCGAGGATTGTGACATTATGATTGATGCTGCCCAAAAAGCAGGTATAAAACTAATGCCTGGGCATCTACTCAGGTTTAATAACAGTTTTATAGTAGCAAAAGATCGGATATTCAAGGGAGAGATTGGGAGTTTATCACATATTTACACCCACCGTAGTTTGCCAAAATCAGCAGCTCATCGTATTTCTGATTGGGGTGAGTACCACTCGATTCTATTCCACCTTGCTGTTCATGACATAGATATCATTTCTTGGTTAGCGGATGACATGATTGTGGAAGTATATGCTGACTTTCATTCAGGAATATTAGAAAGCGAGGGAATAGCTCTGAGTGATGCAGTTCTTTCATTGTTGCGCTTCAAAAGAGGCGCTTTATCTCTGATGGAGCAAAGTTGGGTACATCCAGATAATTATCCAATACTGGTTGAGGCTCAAACGCAATTGACTGGATCGAAAGGAAAGATTGAAATCGACTTGAGTGGAAGGGGCGGGGTGAGCTATACGAATAATGCAGTTCACCATTTTGCTGAGACTTATTGGCCGGTCATTGATGGTCAAACCTCATGCGATTTACGAAATGAACTAGATGTATTCACCAAGTGCTTATTAGCTGAAGATCCGCTTCCGATCACAATGGAGGAAGGGCGTTACCCAATTTGTGTTGTCACAGCAATAATTGAGTCCTTAAAGAATCAAAAGAAAACTTATGTTATGTCATAACAGTGAAATGTAAAACCAAAAGGAGAGCGAATGAAAAATTTTCAGCAAGTTAATGTTGGTGTCATTGGTGTAGGATGGTTTGGTGAAAAACACGCACAAGTTTATAACAATCTATCTGGATCTAATCTTATTGGTGTCTTTGATACTAATACTGAGACTAAGAATAGAGTAGCCTCTGCTTTAGGGGTTCAGTCTTTTTCGACAATCAATGATCTTTTGGCTGATGACTCTATTGATGCTGTAAGTATATGCGTCAAGGATCAATATCATCTTCAACCCGTCCTTGCTGCTGCTAAAGCTGGAAAGCATATCATGTTAGAGAAACCTATGGCACTTAATCTGGAAGAATGTAATGAGATGATTAATGCGGTAAAAGCGGCTGGCGTAAAACTTATGCTAGGGCATCTATTAAGATTTAATCAACGGATTGTTCGAGCGAGTTATAAGATTCGTGCTGGGGAAATAGGTGATATTAGACACATATATGCTAGAAGAAATATGCCGACAAGCGCTCCTCGCCATGTTGGTGATTCATGTGGTTTTCATAGTATGCTTTTCCATGGCGCAGTTCATGAGTTGGATCTATTGCAATGGTTGGCTAATGATGACATCGTTGAAGTGTTTGCAAGACACCAAAGCGGAATCATGGAATCGGAAAATGTGCATGTAAGTGATACCATACTAACCTATTTACAGTTTAGGAATGGTGCGGCCGCGATTACAGAGCATTCCTGGATATATCCTGATAACTTTCCCGCTATGGTAGATGCTCGTACAGATATTACCGGTACACATGGGCGAATTGAATTAGATTTGGGCTTTCGTGGAGGGAGAATTTACAATGAAAAAGGAGTTGAATATTTTGAGAATCCACATTGGCCTGTAATTGATGATTGGTATTCATGCGACCTGAGGGACGAGTTGGAAACCTTTATTAAGTGTGTTTCTCTTGACTTGCCAGTCCCTGTTACAGGAGCGGATGGAAGAAGGGCAATTGCTGTTGCACTGGCAATTGAGGCTTCAATGAATAGCAAGAAGGTTGAACAAGTAGAGTCATAAGCAAAAGAATTTGCTAGGTAAAAATCCATGGATCAAAAAGAAAACGGTCTGGAAAAATTCTTCTCAAAGAAGAAAATATCGACTAATACAAATATACTGATAAGATATAGTACGTTGATGGCATTAATTGCAGTGGCCATCATATTTTCTATTACAATTCCGAGTTTTCTGACTATTCGAAATCTTGAGAATCTACTTGTCCAGATGGCAGTACTAGGCATAGTGGCTGTTGGTTTAACATTCGTAACAATCCCTGGAGAAATGGATGTGTCCTTAGGCTCAGTCGTGACCCTTGCAGGTGTTTTTGCAGTGAGCCTAATGGGAAAAGGTTTTGGATTAATACCCTCACTTGCTGCAGCGATGATCGTTGGAATAATCTCTGGACTAATAAATGGGTTAATCTCTATTTATGGGCACATATCTTCGTTGATTGTGACCTTGACTATAGGCGCAATACTGGATGGGGTCTCACTATTATATACGGGTGGGTATCGATTGTATAAAGGGATCCTTCCATCTTACCTTTTTATTGGTACAGGGAAGCTATTTGGAATTCCGATGCCGGTCGTCATTATGTTTGTCGTTGTTTTTATTGGCTTCATTTTAGCCCACAAGACAGTTTATGGAAGAAGATTGTTTTCGGTGGGCGGCAATTTTAATGCAGCTAGATTGGTAGGTATAAATCCTAAGCTGACTACCTTATTAGCTTTTGTTTTTTGTTCCTTGTGCTCTGCAATGGCGGGGATCATAGCTACTGCAAGAGTCGGCACTGCAGAGCCTTTTGTTCGCTTTGGTTATGTGATGGATGCATTTGCTATTGTTTTTATCGGAACAACAACTAGTGCTGAAGGAGAACCTAGTATTCCTGGGACACTTCTTGGAATTATTATTCTTGGAGTTCTCAGCAATGGGATGAACTTAATTGGGGTACCATTTTCAGCCCAAAACATACTGAAAGGTGTGATCATTCTATTTACAGTCTTAATTAGTTCAATAATTAGGAATCAGAAGAAATGATATCCAGAGATTTCTCAATGACTGACAATTTATTAGAATTAACGAATATTACTAAGACTTTCCCAGGTGTAAAAGCATTAAATGCTGTGAATTTTAGTGCGAGGAGGGGCGAAATTCATGCATTGATTGGCGAAAATGGCGCTGGGAAAAGCACTTTGATAAAAATTATTAGCGGAATATACAATAAGGATTCTGGTGATATTCGCATCAATGGGGAGAAAATCGAAATTTCTTCTCCTAAAGAAGCAAGACAAAATGGTATAAGCACAATTCACCAAGAGCTTAATCTAGTTCCTTTTTTGACTGTCCTGGAAAACTTTTGGGTTGGTAGGGAAGATGATTTCACAAAAATGTTTCTGAATAAACAAAAAATGAGATCCCAAACAGAGACGATTTTTAAAAGACTGGAAATCAATATACCCTTGGATGTACCAGTAAAAAAACTATCGGTTGCCAATCAACAAATGGTATCGATAGCCCGCGCAATATCAGAAGAAGCAAAAATATTAATCATGGATGAACCAACGGCGCGGTTAACTGCTGATGAGATTAACATACTTTTTTCAACAATAAAGAAATTAGCAGAACAAGGTGTCACTATTATTTACATTTCTCACCGTCTTGAGGAAATATTTCAACTAGCTCACCGAATCACTATTTTAAAAGATGGTGAAGTTCAAGGAACTATACCAATCAAAGAAGCAACTGTAAGTAATATAGTCAATATGATGGTTGGTCAGAATTATGAAAACCGATTTAAAAAAGTTCAAATTGATCCTGGCGATAAGGTCCTGGAATGTATTGATTTATGTGATAAAACAAAATTAAAGAATGTGTCCTTTTCTGTAAGATCTGGCGAAATTGTTGGCGTTGTCGGCCCAGTGGGATCGGGAAGAACTGAACTGGTAAAGGCAATTTTTGGAGATAATCCTATTCATAGTGGAAAAATTATTGTGGATGGAAAAGTTGTTCATCCAAAGAATCCAGCAAGTGCTATTAAAAATGGTATTGCATTGATTCCCGAAGATCGGCGAGGCGAAGGTTTGATCATGCATATGGATGTCGCTGAAAACGTAACATTACCAACATTTGCCCAATGGTCACCACTCGGATTTTTAAGACGACGATTGGACCATAAAATCGCCAAAGAAATTGCCAAAAAAGTAGATATACGAATGGCTTCGATTACTCAGCGAGTTAGGTATTTAAGTGGGGGTAATCAACAAAAAGTAGTTGTATCAAAATGGTTAGTTAAGAAATCTAGATTGTTTCTGATGGATGAGCCTACAGCGGGTATTGATGTTGGAGCGAAAGCTGAGATCTACAACCTGGTTTCCAACCTGGTTTCGGAGGGTGCTGGAGTTATCTTTATATCTTCAGAAATCCCTGAGGTTGTTAATATTTCGGATCGTATCTTAGTGATGCGATCAGGCACTATTGTTAAACAATTCGATCGGTCAGAAGCATCTGAAGAAAAAATTCTAAATGTAATTTTAGGTGGAGAGATAAGTTAGTGTTTTTATGATTTATTTTGATGCGGAGTGAGGATATGCATAGAAAAAATAATTGGAGCAGTGTTTCTAATTGGTTGGGGCGATATGGAACCTTTTCAGCTTTATTAATCATCACGGCGAGCTTTTTGATTTTCATCCCTAATTTTAGAAGCTTTTCTAATTTCAAAGCATTAATGTTTCAAGTCTCTATGTTAGTCATCGTTTCTGCAGGGTTAACTATAGTCTTTTCAGTAGGAGAAACTGATATTTCTACAGGTGCGATTGTCAGTCTCTCAGGTGTGTTTGCAGCATTTTTGATGGTAAAAAATGTTTCGCCCATATTTGCTATTGTGATCACAATATTAGGCGGAGTTATTTTAGGTGCAATGAATGGAATAATGATTGGTTATTTGAGAGTCCCTGCCTTACTGGGCACATTTGTTACATCAATTATAGCTTTAGGAATAAATTATTTGCTTGGATTGGGATCCTCTATACGTATAACTAAAGAATTGTCAGGCGATTTCTATCTTTCTCTGGGTGGAGGCTATTTATTGGGAATACCTATCCCTTTCATTTTTGCAGTGATTATCACTGTCATCCTCCTTATTCTGTTGGAAAAAACAAAATGGGGCCTTCGAATGTATGCAGTTGGAGGAAATCGGGAGGCGGCAGTGACCTTTGGAATAAACATCCGAAAAGTGAAATTAGCTGCATTTATTATTAGTGGATTCTGCTCTTCTATAGCGGGTCTTCTTCTTTCAGCAAGGCTAGGCGCAGGAAGTCCCATTGGCGGTGATGCCTACACATTGGATGCAATTGCAGCAACCTTTGTCGGAGTAAGTATGTTTCGTGAGGGCGAACCACATATTGGAGGAACAATCCTTGGTGTATTGATTATGGGAATTCTAGTTAATGGTATGAGACTATTAGGAATTAGCTATGAAATGCAAATCATTTTGCGAGGTTTGTTTATTTTAGCGGCGGTAGCAACTGCAGGAAAACGTGCTCTATTCAGAACCAAATTGTTCTAAGATTGGAGGTGACTATTATTGCGGAAAAAAATTAAAGAAAGAAGCGTAATGCCAAAATAATCAAACGAATGAAGGAAAAGGAGAATATAGAATGAAAAAGTATTTAAGTATTTTAATTGTCGTTGCACTATTCGTGACTTTTTTGAGTGCATGCAAACCAGCTGTTGTAACAACAACAGAGCCTGAAAAAACCGAAGAAGTTAAAGCAAAGGCTTATACAATTGGTGTATCAGCACAACTGGTTGCTCATGATTGGTCAATCAGGGCATGGGAAGGTATTCAGGAGGAAGCAGCAAAACACGGTATCACGGTGATCCAACTAAGCGCTGGACAAGACCCTGACAAACAACTTGCTGATATTGAAAGCTTGATTGAGCAGAAGGTCGATGGCATCATCGTTCTACTTGCAGAAACAGCTGTTTTAGATCAAGCAATCCAGAAGACTACAGCAGCGGGAATCCCAGTTGTATTTGTTGATGGAGGGTATAAGGCAGCGGGAGTAATCCAAAACATTTCTTCTGATAACTGTCAGTTTGGTGAAGCCGCTGCTGAATATATAGTTCAGCAAAAAGGTGAAGACGCCAAAGTCATCCTTCAGACCTACCCAGTACTAGAGGCGACAAACCTTAGGTCTGAATGCGCAAAAGCATATTGGGCAGAGAAATATCCCAATGTGACCATCCTTGAGGAACTTCCCATCTTAGGTCCAGAATGGACAGCTGATGCCCAGGCGCATGCTGAACAAATGATGACGAAATATCCAGATATCGATGCTTTTGGAGTTTGTTCAGACTTATTTGGCATTGGATCGTCAGCTGCTGTTGATGCGGCAAATATGAGTGATCAAATAATGATCACTGGTGTCGATGGTCTTGAACAGATCATAGAAAAGATCGCTGATCCTAAGAGCTCAATGAGTTTGACCTTCTTACAGGACTCAAAGGCTATGGGCAGTGCCGCCATTGTTACTATGAAAACTTACTTAGACGCAGGTTGCACAATACCCATGACAGATGCATGCAAGAATATTGTTCCAGAAGCCCAGTTTATCCCTGGTATTATGGTCACCAAGGAGAATGCTGCTCAATACGTTAAATAATTGGTAACGCAATTTCAGGATTTAACATGGGGCGATTTTTTGAATCGCCCCATGTAATATTGAAAGTTCAATCAAGTAGAAATTAAGCTTGCTTTTTGTTTGATTGCTAATTTGATTATATAGCTAATGGAATTCGCAAAGAAGAAGATGATTTTTAACAAATATTTATCATCAAATATTTCTTACAGATTTAAGGAGCATTAAGGCTTATTGGTCTAAACGTCAGTATGTTTTTGATGAATATTTTTGTTTTCACTGGAATATTGAATGTCGAATTTGTTATTGTCTGTTGATGTAGGAACAACTGCAATAAAAGCTGGATGTTTTACCCCTGAGGGCCAACTGATAGCATCAGCTTATTGTGAATATCCTCTAGAAAAGCCAAAGAAATATTGGGTTGAACAAGATGCTGACCATTGGTTGAAATTGTCAAAGGAAATGCTATCAGCTGTGATTAAAAGTTCTGCTGTGGACAGAGAAGACATCATTGCAATGAGTATTTCAGCACAAGGCATATCTTTCGTTCCTACTGATTTTAATGGATTCGCATTAAGGAAGGCATTTTCTTGGCTAGATACTCGTGCTGTTAAACAAACACAAGAAATTACAAATATTTTTAACAATAAAGAGACTGCTTTCAGAACTTTAGGAATTCATATCCTACCTACTTATACCTTACCGAAGATATTGTGGATGAAAGAAAATCAGCCAGATATTTTTGTGAATACATATAAATTTAGTACAAGTTTGGACTTTCTAAATAAGCATTTTGTTGGGAAATTTATTACTGATTATTCCATAGCTGGGGGTATGTTAGCACACAATTTACAACAAATGAATTGGGATAAAGAATTATTAAAACTATTAGACATTCCATTGGAAAAATTTCCTTCTTTAGATTGGTCGGGGACTTTATTAGGAGATATTAAATCTGATATTGCCAAAGAAATTGGGTTACCAAAAAATGTGAAACTTGTTTTAGGCGGTCATGATCAAGAATGTGCTGCCCTTGGTGCCGGCGTCTCCAATGGTGACATATCAATCTCCATGGGAACTGCCTCAATATTGATTGCACCTACTGATGTTGCAATTATAGATCCCAAATTGCGAATTCCTAGCTATCCTCATGTGGAAGAAAACCAGTTTGTCTTGGAAGCAGTAGTAAGCGCCGCAGGGGTCTCTTTTCGATGGATAAAGGACCTTTTTAATACGATCTCCAGGAATTTCTCGTATGATTACGATGATCTTGTTGATCTAGCTCTACAAACTCCGCCAGGGTCAAATGGCATTAAGTTTTTCCCACATCTCTCGGGTGCTACTTGTCCTTTCTGGAACCCTAAATCGACTGGTATGGTTTTGGGTATTTCTTTGGATACATCCAAATCGGAATTTACCCGTAGTCTACTCGAGGGATGGTGCTACCAACTAAAAACGAATTTAAATGTAATAGAGGAATTAACTGGAAGAAGAGAGAATATATTTGTGTTTGGGGGAGGAGCAAAAAATCAAAAATTGTTACAAATACTTGCTGATATTCTAGGAAAGCCAATTAGGATTAGTGCGACTTCCGAAACCGCTCTCCTCGGTGCAGCGATGTTGGCAGGCCTTGGCGCTGGCGTTTATTCTAACCTTGCAGATGCTAAGACAAATGTAAGAAAAGAGGGCAAAGTCATTGAGAATGATATGGCTGTATCTAGGATTTATCAGTCTTTGTATGAAGATTACCGATTTATAGAAGATCAGTTCATCGGGATGAATTATTGTACTAAGGAGAATGCTATATGAGTGCTGCAAGAAAAATCAATATTGGTGTTATTGGTGTAGGATGGTTTGGAGAATATCACGCTAGACTGTATAAACAATTAGCATCTGCAAATCTGATAGGTATTTATGACGCCGACACTCAAAGGTGTAAAAATGTTGCAGATAAGTTGAATGTCAGGAACTTTGAGAATATGGAATCTCTTTTAGCAGATCCAAATATTGAGGCTGTCAGCATTTGTACCAGCGACCAATATCATCTCAAACCTGCGTTAGCCGCTTGCTTAGCAGGGAAGCATATTCTAATCGAGAAACCACTAGCTCTTTCGGTAAAAGAATGTGAACAAATTATAGCTGCTTCTAAGTCTGCGGGTATTAAATTAATGGTTGCTCATATATTACGATTTAACCAACGCTATGTGGAAGCAAAAGCAATGATTCAGGCAGGAAAGATTGGTGAGGTCAAGCATTTTTATGCTAGAAGAAACAACCCACGCATTGCTGCAAGAAGATTAGGTGCCCGCTGTGGTGAGCACACAATTATTTATCACAATTCAGTTCATGACATTGATATCATGAATTGGTTAAGTAACAGCCAAGTTGTGGAAGCTTATGCGATAAAACAATCTGGAGAATTAAAGGCAGAAGGATATGAGCTTAGTGACACAGTATTGTCATTATTAAAATTTAAGAATGGGTCTGCTGCTATCATGGAAAATTGTTGGATTTATCCAGACTCTTATCCGACCTTGGTGGATGCAGTAACAGAGGTGACAGGATCATCAGGAAAGATAGTCCTTGATTTTAAAAATCAGGGTGGATTTTGTTTTGATAAGGCTGGTATGAATTATTTTGAAAATTCCTATTGGCCTGAAATTTATGGCTATGTGTGTGGCGATCTTCATATGGAATTGGAAATATTTCTTGATTGTTTAGTAAAAGATCTGGAAGTACCAGTCTCAGGAGAGGATGGCAAAAATGCAGTAGCTGGAGCTGAAGCTATTGTGGCGTCACTGACAAGTGGAAAACCAGAATTGGTTAAATAAGTTGGGAAGAAAATTTTCGAATAATCTTTGTTATTTGGATTTTATTGGAGATCTATTATTCACATCAAGCAACCTATGCTTAAAATTATCAAAAAAATGATTATATAAGGATGAGACAATGTTAAATCTAACTTCTTTAATTGAATTACGTGACTATTACAAAAAACACCTCTTTGATAATGTGTTGAATTTTTGGGAGAATCGTGTCACAGATCACATGGCTGGGGGATACTTTACTTGTTTTGATCGAAAAGGTACATTAACTAATTCAGATAAGTTCATCTGGATGCAGGGGAGGAATCTTTGGATGTTCTCTGCTATCTACAATTCAATTAGCCAGGATACGAAATGGATAAAACTGGCTGAGCATGGTCGACAATACCTGGTAGATCATGCATATGCTGGAAATGGTCGTTGGCATTATCATTTGAACCAAAAAGGCGAAATAATCAAAGGCCCCATATCAATTTTTAGTGACCTGTTTGTTGTAGGCGGTCTAGCGGAGTATGCAGTAGCAAGTGGAAGTGATGTTGATCAAAGACTCATTGAAATGACTTTTGGTGAAATAGAGAAAAATACATATGATTTAGAGTTTAAGGACATATATCATAATAAGTGGGATCCAAAATTTATGCGTCATGGTATTTACATGATCAATGTTATAACCATCCCGATTGTTGCCCAGGTTATAGGATCTCAACGAGTTAAATCTTTGATGGATTTTTGCTTACAGAAAATTCTTTATGTCTTTGCAAAGGATGATCATCAGGCATTGTTTGAAGCAGTAGGGAGGGAAGGGGAATTCATTGACGAACCTGAAGGAAGAGTAATTTACCCAGGGCATCTGATGGAATCATGCTGGGCATGTATAGAAGAAGGACTCCGCCGTGGCGATATGGAGATTGTCAAGAGAGGGATCGAAATATCAGGATGGGGATATCAATGGGGTTTTGATAAGGATTTTGGTGGAATTGTTTCTTATCGGGATGAAAAGTATGATGAACCATTGCAGCTGGACTGGAATAAAGCAGTAGGTATGCAATGGCATGATAAGAACTTTTGGGTTAACGCAGAAGCTCTTTATTTGACTGGATTAGTTGCCACTACGATTGACGACGATGTTTGGTTTGACCGTTTTAGGAACCAACATGATTGGTGCCGTAATTTTCTATATGATCCGGAATATGGAGAGTGGTATTCAGAATTGTATCGAAATGGCAAGGTAAAGAATTCAGATAAGGGATCTGAATGGAAAGCTGCCTACCATGTGCCAAGGGCACTTTTATTGACGTATAAAACCGTAGATCGTTATATTCAAAATGTAACTGGAATAACTAAGAAATAGGTAGATTAATATTGCATAACATTTCTAAGTAAACTCAGCTTTTAATCGATCTTAACATTATGAAATATTTCATAAATTTGGCGATGGTGATATTGTGAAATTATATGTTATTCCTGTGGGACAATGCGACAATGATAAAGGTAGAGTATTCATCCCTGGTGAGGAGAATGGGAATCGAATCATAGCTCCAAATTGGGTAGGTTTAATTCAGGTTTTTGGATTAAATATCCTCATTGATACAGGAATGCACCCCAATCATATTGAATTACCTCAAGCTACATTCAAAGGTACCAGATATGAGACTTTAATTTGTCCTCAAATGAAAAGGAATGAGTTTATTCTTAACCAGTTATCACTGATTAGTCTAAAGTCTGAAAATATTGATTATGTTGTGAATACTCATTTACATTTTGACCATGCTGGTTGTAACGAATATTTTCCGAAAGCGACCTTCATTGTTCAGAAAGATCATTATCTCTATGCTTTATCTATGCCAGATGAATTTCCTAAGCAATACTATAACCTGCCAGAATTAAATTATGAATTAATTTTAGGTGAGATGAGCTTAGTACCTGGTATAGATCTCATACGTTGCCCAGGTCATGTTCCAGGTATGATGGGAGTTGTTTTGAGATTCAAAAATTCAGCTCCAATAATTATTGCCAGTGATGCAATATCAATAAAAGATTGTATTGTCCAAAATAACTGGCAAGCAAGTTGGAATCCGATATTAGCCAGAAATAGTGCGAATAGATTGATCTCTTTGACAAATATTGAGAATGGTCAACTATTCTTTGGTCATGATCCTGAGTGGTGGAAATCAGTTAGAAAATTTCCTGAATACTATGATTAAAGTGAATTGTATTGATGATTATTTTTAGTTCAAATTGAAAAAATGAGATCAATGGTTAAATAATGAAAAGAGAAGATGATTCACCAAGACTAAAAGGCGTAAGATTGTTTATACCTGGACCAGTTGAAGTAGATAATGATGTACTAGAACTGATGAGTCAGCCTGTTCAACCTCATTATGGGCGCGATTGGACATCCTTTTATAATCAGACTATCCATTTCTTAAAGCGGATTTTTATTACAAATGGAAATGTCTATATTATGGTTGGCTCTGGATCGGCTGGTATTGATGCCTGCCTAGGTAGTGCCTTTTCTAAAGGCGAGAAAATTATTGTTGGGGTTAATGGATTCTTTGGGAACAGGTTAGTAGAAATTGCAGAATCTCACGAAATAAATGTAGTACAAATCGACTTTGCATGGGATAAGCCAATATGCCCTGTCGTTATTGAAGAGATAATTGAAAAGAATCCTGACACGAAAGGAATCGCGGTTGTTCACCTTGAGACATCTACAGGGGTTGTCAATCCTGTAGAACAAATTGGAAGAGTATGTAAAGAACACAATATCATCTTTTTTGTCGATGCAGTCTCTTCACTAGGGGGGGTACCTTTTAGTATGGATGATTTCCATATTGATCTGTGTGCATCAGCATCACAAAAATGCTTAGGAGCACCACCTGGACTGTCTTTAGTTGCAGTCGGAAAGAATGGTTGGAATAAAATCAACAGTATAAAAGGCCATTCGAATGGTTGGTATCTGAATTTACGTAATTGGCAAAAATATTCTGATGAATGGGCTGACTGGCACCCTTATCCAATTACTATGGCGACTTCAAATGTTGTTGCATTGAATGCTAGCTTGAATCAACTGCTTGACGAGGGATTAGAAAAGCGAATCGCCCATTATAAGGACCTTGCAGTGAGATTAAGAAAAGGATTAGCTCTACTCGGATATAAACCTTTTACTCCGAATGAAAGCATGGCTCCAATAATGACCGTTGCTTATGGCCCAAAAGATGTCCATACCAGTAAAATTGTTGATTATTTATTAGATGTTCATAATTTAAAAATTGCTGGTGGATTGGGCCAATTACATGACAAAATCATTCGAATTGGTCATATGTCACCGCGAATCAATCAAGATGATATTGATCTACTACTTAACGCATTAAGAGAATTTGCAAAACTATCTTGATTACAGGTGCACACAAAGTTGAGTAAATTAAGTCGATAGAAATGTAATTTGATTGAGGTAGCATTCAATTATATATGGGAAGGAATTCAATATGGATTTAAGGCTCAGGGAAAAAGTTGCGGTAATCACTGGTGGAAGCACAGGTATTGGTTTAGCAGTGGCAAAAGGATTGGCCGAGGAGGGAGTCAATATTGTCTTATGCGCTCGTAATAAGACAAAAGTAACAGCAACGGCAGAAGAAATATCAAGACAATTTGGAGTGAAAGTAATAGGTATTTCAGCAGATGTTTCAAAATCCGAGGATAATCAAAGCATAATCAATTATGTTAGCAACTCATTCGGCGGAGTAGATATACTTATTAATAATGCAGGAGCAGGTAGTAATGAAAAAATCATTACTGCACCGGATGAAAAGTGGAATTACTATTGGAATTTACATGTAATGGCTGCTGTTCAATTATCGCGGGGGTTAGCGCCAATGATGCGAGAGAGAGGGGGGGGAGTCATTATTAATAACGCTTCTCTCTGCGCAAAACAGCCCCTTATTTATGAGCCAATCTATAATGTAACTAAATCCGCATTAATGATGTTCTCAAAAGTACTCTCAAATGAATTAATAGATTGGAATATTCGCGTTAATTGCATCAATCCAGGGGCAGTTATAACACCTGATGTAGTGGAAATAGCTAAACAATTGACTAATGGTAAAGACATTAACTTTGAAGAATATTTAAATAGAATTGTTGAGAAAATACCTATCAAACGTTTTGCTAGACCTGAAGAATTGGCTGATTTTTTTGTTTTCTTATGCTCTGATCGTGCTAGTTATTGTGTAGGATCAACATATTATGTAGATGGTGGATGGTTAAATACCGTAGCGTAAACAAAATATACAAATGGTTTAGCCATTAAAAGACATGAATTAATTCCAAAATGGCTCTTCTGTAATAAAGTGTTGGAAATGGTAGTAAATGATTAATCAAACAAAACATGAATCTTTATTGATAATGACGATGATGTGGATAATTAGCAAAAAAAGTATGTAATTGATCAAAAATTAATTATGTATCTCAAAAGGATTTTCACTAATGAAAACTGATTTTGATATATCTACTGATGATATTGGTCTCTATAAAGGTAAAGAGGGCATTTTTGTCACTTTTGGGGAGGTAATGATACGTGACACACCTGCTGATTTAGAACGCTTAGAACGAACACGGCAGGTATATATTTCATTGGCCGGAAGTGAATTCACGCTTGCTGTAGGCCTCAGTCGCCTGGGAATACCGTCCACATTTATAACTAGAGTTCCTGATAATCCATACGGCTGGGCTGTTCGGAATGTTGGTCGGGAAAGCGGAGTTAATACAGATCATGTTGTATGGACATCACCAACAGATCCAATCGGTCGTATGCTTTACGAATTAGGTCGGACTCCTAGAAGAAATGTAGTTTATTATCAACGTAAATATTCTACTGCTTCTTTATTTGGAAAAGGTATGGTAAATTGGGGCAAGATCTTACAAAAAACCAAAATATTTCATACTTCCGGTATTACTTTTGGTCTTTCAACCCACTCTGGGTATTCTGAAAATTTTTGTCTCGAAGCGTTTTTGGATGCTGTCAATCATAAACCAGCGAATTGCTGGGTTGGTTTAGATTTAAATTATCGTGAATCTCTTTGGAATAAGGACCAAGCGAGATCTGTATTGACTCAGGTAATCGAAGATCATATTGATATCCTAATTACCACTATTGAAGATATGGCTACTCTGTATAATATTTCTTGTGGAAAATCTTCAGTGGAAAAGATCGTAAATGGCAATATAAACCAAATTACAGATGATGATATCCGAAATTTTGCAGAAGTCATCATAAAAAAGTTCAAATTGAAAATTTTAGCTATTACAATTCGTTATCCTCTAAATTTTGAAAATCATTTATGGGAATCAGTAGTTGTCGATTATGAAGGGAACTATTTTCGATCGCCTTCTATACATTCGATCTGTTTGGTAGATCGTCTGGGAGGGGGGGATACTTGGAATGCGGGTTTTTACTATGGACTTCTCACATCAGGTTTTTCTTTCGATGGTATACAAAAAGGTGTTCTTGTCGGTGATGCAGCCTCACGCCTTCAACAGACTTTGATGTTTGACCTACCAATTATTGATAGAAAAGAGGTCGGTCGTTTGCTTCAAACGGACAATTCAGGCGGCGGGAAACGTGTAGCAAGGTAATTTATAAGGAGGATTGATGCAAAAATTAGAAAAAATTCAATTGATCCATGATACGGGAATTATCGCAATTATGCGAGCTAATTCCTCCGACCAGCTCATTGCAGCTGCAGATGCCATTCGTCTAGGTGGAGTTAGAGTTATTGAAGTCACCATGACAACTCCAGGTGCGTTACAAGTGCTAGAGAAAGCGGCTATACGGTTTGGAGATGACGTTCTATTCGGGGCAGGATCTGTTCTAGATTCAGAAACCGCTCGTCAAGCAATTCTCTCAGGAGCAGATTTTATTGTTGCACCAATACTAGATATTCAAACTATTGATATTTGCCACCGTTATAGTATTCCAGTCATTCCTGGATGTTTTACCCCAAGTGAAATATTAGCAGCTTGGAACGCAGGAGCAGATATTGTTAAGGTGTTTCCTTCTGACATTGGAGGACCAAAATATATCAAAGCAATTCACGGACCTTTACCTAATATTGACTTAATTCCAGTCGGTGGAGTTACTATATTAACTACAGCAGATTATATTCTCGCAGGATCTTTTGCGGTCGGCGTAGGTAGTGACCTCATTAATCAACACGTATTAGAAAAAAGTAACATGACAGAAATGACACAGAATGCATTGGCTTTTATTGGTGAGGTTGAGAAGGGGAGAAAGAATTTGAATTTACAAAAATAATTTATGAACCCCCTATGAAAAAGTCTTGTTACAAGAAAATTATTAGGAGAGCTAATTTACGATTATAGCGGACTTCTGTAGATTATTTTACGAAATTCACTTAACCAATTCTACAAAGTGAACGAGTCTCACTTCATAGTTGGTGTAACATTCTTTCTGTAAAATACTGAACCTTAACAAAAGTGGTGAGTCAGTAGTATCCTAAAAAGATTACCACATCTGAATAGGAGAACGAGATGACTCACCAAGAAAATT
>JAAZCB010000952.1 GCA_012513545.1 Clostridiaceae bacterium | reverse complement strand
CATAGGGGGAGTGAAAAATGAAGCATAAGGCAATTCAGATTTTTACGATTGCAGTAAGTTTGTCAGTCTTATTTGGCTTATTTGCAGTAAACACACAGGCAGCAACAACTCTTACATCAAATTCCATTGGTACTATTGATGGTTTCTATTATGAACTTTGGAAGGAATCCGGAACAGCAAGTATGACTCTGAATGGCGGAGCCACGTTCAGTTGCGAGTGGAATACCGACAATAAGGTAATGTTCAAGACAGGCGGTAAATTCTACAGGAACAATAAATACAAGCAGGATATTAGCAATATCTGGGTTGACTATGATTGCTCATATCAGCCAAATGGAAACTCGTTTTTTGGTGTATATGGAAGGGCAAGTAATCCGTCAGTGGAATTTTACATAATAGATAGCTACGGAATCTGGAAACCACCAGGAACCGGTATGCCTATAAAGGGCAGTATTAATGTTGATGGACGTACATATGAAGTATATTCAAACACCAAAACCGATCCTTCCGTTACTGGTGATACAACATGCCAGCAGTATTGGAGCATTTGTACATCAAAAAGAACGAGAGGAACTATCACCATTAGCGAACACTTTAAGCAGTGGGAAGCTAAAGGAATGGTTCTGAATGAGATAAATGAAGTTTTGTTATTTGTGGAAGGTATTCAAAGTAGTGGAAGAGCAGAAGTCAGCAAAGCATGGTTTGTAGGAATTCCCCATCAGACTGTTAATGGTCCAACTGAAGAACCTGTCAAAGTGAGTTTTGGTGATTTAAACAAGGATGGCAAATTAAACTCAATTGATTATTCAATACTAAAAAGATATCTGGTGGGAGTTTATGAATTAAGTAGAGAAGAACTCAAAAATGCTGACTTGAACCTGGATGAAAAAGTTAATTCAACAGATTATGCAATATTAAGAAGGTATTTGTTGGAGTTATTAGATTATTTACCTTTTATTGCCAGTAAACCGACTTCAATTCCAGATATAAGCCCGGCACCGACAGCTGAAACAAAGGTTTCTGATGAAGAATTACAGATTTGATTTATATGTTTTGTGTGATCTATTAACAAAAGCTTCTGGATTACTCCGGAAGCTTTTTGTTTTTTATAAGACTTACGTTGTTTGTTCAAGAGGATAAAACGGTTCAGAGGCAAAATCCAATAGATAACATGACTATTGGATTTTGCCAATTGGCATAAAAAATTTTCTTATAAGGTCAGTCAGTATTATGACAGGAAATAGTCCATAAGTTTATGTCCTTCACTAAATGCAAGCCCTGTTTTTAAGGCTTGGTCTTCATCATATCCGGTAATGCCGGATTTTGTGATTTGGGCTTTTCTGTATGTAATATACGGTACCGGGTCTGAGGTGTGGGTTCTTAAAGATAGCGGAGTCGGGTGGTCAGGAAGTATCATAACCTTATAATCGTCATATTTTTCAAGTCCTTTGAGAATTGTACCTACCACCAGGTCATCTATCATTTCTATAGATTTAACCTTGTTGTCAATTTCATACCGGTGTCCGCATTCATCGGGAGCTTCGAGGTGGAGGTACACAAAATCCCGGCCTTCATCAAGCTCCTTCAATGCGGCTTGAGCTTTTCCGACGAAATTTGTGTGAATATTTCCGGTGGCTCCTTCAACTTCTATAACATTAAGGCCTGCGAGTATACCTATTCCTTTTATGAGATCAACGGCAGATATTACAGAGCCACTAACCTTATACTTGTCATAGAACTCAGGCAAAAAAGGTTTTTTTCCTTCTCCCCAGAGCCATATTGAATTGGCAGGTTTTAACCCTTTAGCAATTCTGGCCTTGTTTACCCTGTGATCCTTTAAAATGTCATAGCTTTTCATCATCAGGTCAAGTAAAATTCCTGCATTGTTTTTTGGAAGATATGGTGTTATCTTTTTCTCAAGAATGTCATGCGGAGGTGTGAGGTTTAATCCTAACGGACCATTTTTCCAGACCATGCAGTGACGGTAGCTGATACCCGGATAAAAAGAAATATTATCTGTTTTCAGAGTGTCATTTACTGCAAGGATTAATTCTTTTGACTCACTTGTAGTAATTTCATCCGAACTGTAATCCAACATTATTTTATCT
>JAAZCB010000951.1 GCA_012513545.1 Clostridiaceae bacterium | reverse complement strand
AGCTAAACAGTAGATATACGAATGAATTGCATGTAAACTTACTTGACTTTCTCTTAAGTACTAATGCTATAATCCTATCATTCAGGGTTAAAAATCTAATTTTTAACCCTGACCACATTTTATGTATATTTATTTTTCTCTAAAATCAATATATATTATTAAAGTTCTAAGACTTTTTTTCTAATAGCCCGTATTATAAATTGAAATGAACACGATTGATTAAGATATTATTCTTATACATGAAATGGAGGAATATGTATGAAAAAAAGCAGCATTGCATGGGGTGTAATATTTATACTTTTTGGAGGTCTTCTATTATATGACAATATGTTTAATCCCGACATAATAAGCATGAAAACACTCTGGCCCTTGTTTGTGCTTGGACCGGGACTGATCTTCGAATTCAGCTTTTTTGTAAATAGAAAAGCACCTGGTCTTCTTGTCCCTGGAGGAATTCTTACAACTAACGGTTTTATGTTTTTATTTCAGACCTTTACAAACTGGCAGTTTATTGGATATACCTGGCCTATATTTATATTCTCTGTGGCAATTGGCCTGTTTCAGCTGTACTTGTTTATAGGAAAACCAAAAGGATTGCTTATACCGATATTCATACTCACCACCGTTGCCTGCGTATCTTTTACCATAGGATTGCTTAATGGAATAAACAGCTTCATCAACTTAGGATTGGTAATACCTATGACCCTTATAATACTTGGAATATATCTGCTATTCTTTAAACCGCAGGAAAATTGAAAATTAACCTTAATATTAATAAATGACCAGGCAAAAAGCTCCGGTGAATAGCTGCACCGGAGCTTTTACTTAAATACTTTTAAAGCCACTTAAAATACTATTTCAACATTATGTTCCTTTTTGTCGTCAAACAACGGCACCACATTTCCTTCATTGTGTTTTCCGTCAACAGTGATTTTTGCATTTCCGTCAGAAACACGGAAGAAACCCTTAGGTTTTCTGATGCTAATATTGTAAATTGCACGTCCGGTATTTACTGTATAAACCACATGCTGCTGTTCTTCCCTTATTACAGGGTCAAGCTCAAGTCCCTTTGTGGTATATTCAAGGCCAAAAGCAGACATAAGTGTCAGGATAAGCCATGTCGAAGTACCGCTTAGCATAGGTCCGATATTCTCACCGGTTTCACTGTTGTTGTACTGGGTACAGAACCTTGGATTTCCACATAAGGCAAACGGGTTGCTCATTGTCCTGTAAGGCACTACAAGGTCTACCATCCAGTACGCAAGGCTTGCCAGCCTTGCGGCAAGTTTCCTGTCTGATACCTTTTTGGCTGCTTTAAACATTGATGCTGTAGCCATCATGGTAGCATGTTTGAAAACTGCTCCGTTTTCCCTGTCTCCCGGAAAATAGTGTCCGGTTGCAGTATCATTGGCAAGCTTGCCCAGATCGGTAGGTGTGACAAGCTTAAGCCCATAAGGGGTTTTAAGTCTCCTTTCAATAACATCGAGCATTATTGACATCTGCTCCTCACTTGCACAATCAGCAAGCACCGACCAACTGAAGGAATTTAAAAAATATGAGCCGTTAATTTCAGGATCTGCTGACAGCTTATCCCCTTTAGCTCCAAGATATTCGAATTCACCATTTTTAAACCTGTTAAACAGAGTTCTTGCAAAAAAGTCTTCCTTCCACACATGTTTGTTTATATTTTCATACAGCTTCTGCGAAAGGCTTTCAAGCTGCTGTTTATAATCCATATCGCCTTTTCCATCTGAAAGGTTTATCATTTCATCAATTGCAACCTTTAAAAGAAAAGCATTCATTGTACTTTCAGAATAATCACTTTCAAACGGTTCTCCCATTTTACCGCCTTTTTTAGCCAGTTGTTCGCGGTACAGCTTCTCCTTTGTTATCCCATCAATAAAATTGCTGTCAAGCTTCAGGCAGTCGTTCCAGTCGGCATTGTCAAGAAGCGGCAAGCCGTGTTTACCAACTGATATTTCGGCTGAATACCTGATTAAAGCTTTTATTGTTTCGTACACCGGTCTTGATTTTTCAGGCGATGTTCCTGCAACCGTAACTTCTTCCTCTAAAAAACCCATGTCACCTGTAAGACTTATATACCTGTATACTGCCTGAACAAACCACAGGGCATCATCCGACCATTTTCCAGGTTCCTTCCCTACCCAGAAGAAGTTGTGATATGCAAAGCCAAACTCAAATATCTTTGCACACCATTCCTTAAGCAGTTGTTTTACAAAGTCTTTTTCATCCATGCTAACCAGATAATACATCGAAGCATATATATCCTGTATTTCTCTGAAGCCTATCTCCCTGTAACCTTTTTGAGTCTGGCAAAAGGATCTTGAAACAAAAGTCTGATAAAGCACCTGGAAAGGCAAGTTTTTGTTAAAATAGTTATTAAAGTCATTATCTTCTGTTTTAAGCTGCATAAAACTGCTGTATCGGTTGATAAAACCGGCAACCTTATCGAGGGCCTTTATAACCTCTTCTTCTCTTGTAAAACGCTTAATAAGATTTTCTACCTCTGTTTTGAAGGTGTTTTCACTGAAATCAGGATTAACCTTGCCCGAGGATAGTCCTGTAAAATTATCCACAATTGTACTCTTGCCCGGTTCTATTTTGAGTTCACCGGAGAGTGCAAAAAATCCCGGCCCCTTGCGATAGAAGTAATTGCTAAGCTTGCAAAGGTTTTCAGGGTTTTCCAGAGTACCGTTTCCAACAAACTCGTTGTAGTTT
>JAAZCB010000950.1 GCA_012513545.1 Clostridiaceae bacterium | reverse complement strand
TTCCATGTATGTTTATCGTGAATTAAGAATACTAATATTTAATATATCAAATACCGAAGTGTGTTTCAATTATTTTAGGTAGAGCAACAATCAACAAATCAATTTATGTTTATAAAACCTTCATAATTTAATACACACAATCGTGTTTTGTATATTGGTTAATATATATCAAAACTCAATCCTCTTGTTACGACATCAACTTGTCCTGAAGAAGTGTTAATCCTCATAATATATGTCTCTGGATAGAAATCTTGAGGATAAGTCTCTTGAGAATCTAAAGCCGATGCGTAATCATCTGAATTTTCAATGGAAGTAAAATATATATAACCATTCTCCTCATCATCCCAAAGATTCCAAAATCCGTGAGCAAAATCAGAATGCAACGATATTTCATTTTTAAACAACTCCGATTGAAAATAATTTAACCTTACCGGTGAATAACTTACAGTTTCAAGTAAATAATCACTTAGGAATGAATCGGATTCGTAAGATGAATCTAAATCCATATTCATCTCTAATTTTCCATAATTTGAAAGTGCTAGTACTACAGAATCATCAACGACGACTGCTTCTCCCCCCATAGGTATTCCAACCCAAACTGATTCTCCAAGAAAAGTATTTACATACACATAAGTTCCGTCCCAATACATTTCATAATTAATACCAATTAAATCATTAAAATGCCATAACAACCAATCGGACGGGTCACTGCTCATTCCTCCAAATCCAGTATCCATCTTGAAGGTTCCCCAATCGGTCATTGACCCCGTATCGACATCCATTTGTACAACGGTATATTGAGCCTCCAATAATTCAGCGTTGTCATAAACGTTTTCAGAAACAAAAAATATCGTATCTTCGTTTTTCCAGGCAGCTCTTTTTAATGGAGAGTAGTATACGGATGCATCATCCGATTCTGTTGAAGCAGTGTACAATACAGACTCAGTATGAGAATCAAGATTATATATGACTACTTCTTCGCCCGATGTGTAAAGTATATTATTTCCATCAGGAGAAAATTTAGGATAAGAATTTGGAATAAACATATCAAAGTTTTCGTTTTCATAGGCGGACTCCAGACCAGCGATTTGAGCGTAACTTCCTGTTTCATCTGCTAAGTAAAGTTTATCTTCATAGGTAAATACCATTTTCCTTCCATAAGCGAAAGAAGTTTCGACTTCAGCTTCAACTCCAGACTCCCCAGCTTCATTAGTCTCTTCATCATCTTGATCCTTATTTTCATTCCTTGAATAAAAACCAAAAGACGAGAATAATTTCATTGCAATATTATCTTTAGGTCCATATATAGCAAAGATAACGAAAACTACGGAGCCGAACATTACCGCAATAATTGCTAGAATCAACCAGAAGAAGGATTTTCCCGGCTGTGCAAATTTCCCTCTCGGCTTCAGACCTTTATTTTCTTGAACATTTTTATCCGTTATATTCTCTTCCATCGGTAGGCAGTATTAATTATTTATATGAGTATATCAGCAAATATATTAAAAAGGAAAGAAGAATTGTCAATCTATTTTCGCTTTTTTATATTCTTTTTCTTTTTCGGTTCTCCCTCCTGTACATCTTTTTATTTACATTATATCTTTTCCTTTCTTGGGTTTTTTCCCACTTTGATGAATCAGAAATTACGAAGGCTCTATGAACATTACCCTTTATATATTCTGGTGGGACAGTCTCATTTGTTATTTCTTTTATTTTAGCTCGAACCTTTTCTTTTTGAAATCTGAAATCTTTAAAATGTGTTGTGAATAATATTTTACCATTCAACTCTAGACATAAAAGACAATCGTTCAATAATCTAACATGATCCCTTTGAACTGAAAAATCTCCTTTCTTTGAATGAGAAAAGGTAGGAGGATCTATTATTATCAGATCATATTTATCCTGTCTCCCTTTTTCACTATTCAAAAAATCTCTAACATCCTGAGTAATTATGCTGTTATTATCGATATCATAACCGTTTAATTCCATATTTCTCTTAGCCCACTCAGAATAAGTATTCGAAACATCTACGCTAATGGTCTGACTTGCTCCGGCAGAAATTGATGCAAGAGAAGACACTCCCGTATATGAGAAAAGGTTTAATACTCTTTTATTATGACTATTTTTCTTAATAATTCTCCTGATCATTCTTGCATCAAGAAAAACACCTGAATCAAGGTATTCTTCAAGGTTAACAGAAAACTTAAAACCCGATTCCTCAAAAATGAAGTGTTGAGGATGTCTTGTACCACAAAGAAAGTTTGACTTCGTTTTCAAACATTGTTCCTTAGTTCTATCCTTTATATATACTCCTTTGATATTTAAACTGTTCGTCAAATCGTCAACAACGAACTTTAGTTTATTTTCGGGCAATGGTGCAAAGACTTGTATCTCAGCCCAATCACGATATTTATCAATTGCTACTTCAGTTAACTTATCATTTTCCCTATCATACAAACGAAATGCCTCAAGATTATCCTGTTTGATTATTGATTGTCTCAAATCATAGGCTTCTTGTAATATGGTTGAATACTTCTTCATCCCAATGTTAAATAATGTTTAATGAGTAAAACTTATGGTATTTCTTATATGATTTAGCATCTCCCTATAAATCGACTAATCCCCTAAAAG
>JAAZCB010000949.1 GCA_012513545.1 Clostridiaceae bacterium | reverse complement strand
TTATGAAAAAAGTTAAATCAAACTCACATATTCTTTTTCTTTTATCAAAATTATTCTGCCATATGTATGTTATTTCATCCGATATATCATAATAAACATTTTCCATAAAAACATTTTCAAACTTGTAAGGCGTGTTAATATCAAATATAAAAAGCCCTCCGTGATTAAGATAATTGTGTACAAGCTTCAGAAGCCTCTTTAAATCCTTCTTGTATAGTACATAATTTATACTGTCCAGAAGACATACAATACAGTCCACAGTCCCATACAGTTCAAAATTGGTCATATCCTGTTTCAGATATAAAATGTTCTTTACCCCTGCGGATTTTTGAGCTGCGCAGCCAAGCATGTCCTCAGAGGAATCTATACCAATCATATCATAACCTCTGCTTGCCATTTCCAAGCAAAAACTTCCTGTCCCACAGCCCAGATCAAGCACAAGAGATGGCTTTATGCCATTCTCTTTGAATATATCTTCTATATAGCCTGCCCATTTTTTATAATCAATATCATACATCAGCTTATCATATATATAAGCAAAACCGGAGTATATGTATCCCACCCCCACATGAGTTGAAAAACATTATATAATTGCTTAATTATAGCACACAAGCTCATATGCTTACAATCTGCAAATATAGTCCCTTTTCAACAAATTAATAAAGAATGCCGTTATTTATGTAAATTTATAAGGAATTGTTTGAAATCAACGTAAGATGCTTGGAAAAACATAAGGGCGCTTAACGTTCACGCCCTTTTTGGTTATATATAATAGCTTCTGAAAATGGCCCCAATAAAAACATTGTATGTATTCACTTGAAATCGTAAATATTTCTATGCTTGCTGAGCTTTTTGCGCCTGAAGCAGTTTCTTTCTCTTTGTAATGAGTCCTCCAATACGTCCTGTTTCCTTAGCAGACAGGCTTTTCCAGCCATTCATTTTCACCTTTTCAAACAAACCGAGCTCAGTTATGACTTCTAATTTTATTTTTTCATCAATATTATCCATAAATATTCATCTCCTGTTCGATGTTATTTCCTTACTTCTTAGTATGCTATATTAATAAACAACTATACCTTTTTATGAAAAAAGAGTCATGGTAAAATATTCCCATAACTCCTTCAAAAAAATCAAATTACTTAATTTATTTGTGTTTCTATAACTTCTATTGCTTTATCAAGCTGTATATCATCCTCGCGTGGTATTTGGGACACAGGCATATATAAATACTTTTCTCCAACATCAATTACTACGTCTGGAGTAATTCCTTCTCCATGTATACTTTTGCCTGAAGGGGTAAAGTACCTTGAAATAGTAACTTTCAGCCCTGATCCGTCATCGAGGTTTACCACAGCTTGAACCAGTCCTTTTCCAAAGGTTTTAGTGCCTACCAACGTTCCCTTTTTATGATCTTTTACTGCACCCGATAAAACTTCTGATGCACTCGCACTGTTACCATTTACAAGAATAGCCAAAGGAATATCCAAATCAGTTGCATCAGAATTCTCTTCTTCTCTGTTGCCAGCTTTATCCTCAGTGTAAACAATCAAACCTTCCGGAAGAATTCTGTCAGCAATGGCTACCACCTGTCCATAATCGCCTCCCGGATTATCTCTTAAATCAATTATCAGCCCTTTAATCCGCTGCTTAAGAAGGTCATTCAGATGAGTTCCAAAGTATTTTGCTATATCATTATCAAACATTGAAATTTTAATATATCCTATATTTCCCGACAATACTTCACTCTTTATATTAACTATTTTAATTTTTTGCCTCTTCATTGTAAAATCAATTGATCTTCCTTCAGATGGCCTTAGTACTGTAATCTTTACATCTGTATTCTCTACACCCTTAATCATACTTATTATCATGTCCTCATCCCGGATTGAGGTAACATCCTGATCATCCACCTTAATTATTCTGTCATCCTTCATTATGCCCACTTTTAATGCAGGAGAATCCTCAAACGGCTCAATAACAGTAAGAAGCCCATTGTCATCCATCGTTATTGATACTCCTATGCCAACATAACTTCCCTGTGATTTTTCATTAAACATCTTCATTTGATCTTTGGTAAAATAAACAGTGTAGGGGTCATTCAAGGAATTTGCAATTCCTGATATAGACCCTTCAAGCAAAGCATTTTCGTCAACATCCTTGTAGTAGTAGTTCTTAATAAGATCTCTCACCTTTTTATACTTTTTAACATTTGCAAAATCCACCTTGTTTTTATCAAAGATTATTGCATATTGAGGATCAAATTCTTTAAATAAACTTGGATTGTCTTTCATTCCTTCAGCAGAGTCCTGAGGGACTACAATATATCTGGGGTTATAAAAGTGCCAGATCAGAAAACCATATCCTGTTATTGCAGATGATAAAACTACAGCGATTATTATCGGTAGCACTCGTTTTATAAATACATTACTTTTCAAGTTATGAACACACTCCCCTTTTCTTGAATTGACCTTAAGTCTGAAAACTTTTTGTCTTAACCTCATACAAAAGCTACCGCTACTCAACAAGCATATAGTATATTTTAATGCTGTACAAAACAATCAGTTTCTCGTAAACTTAATCATATAGGACAACCCAAGGTTCTTTTATAATTCCTTAATAATTATATCATATGCTTGAAAATTTAATAATATAAACAACATCAAAAAACCCGGAGACAAAGTCCAGGTTTTATATGATCATTTAACCACTTTTACGGACTAACATAATTCTGAGGATTTTGTGGTGTACCGTTCTTTCTTACCTCAAAATGCAAATGAGGTCCGGTAGATAATCCTGTACTTCCAACTTTCGCAATAGTGTCTCCAGCTTTAACACTGGCTCCGACCTGATAAAGCAGCTTGCTGCAGTGAGCATACAGAGTAGTAATTCCTCCTCCGTGGTCAATAACAATAGTATTCCCATACCCGCTTTGCCATCCGGACATAATTACTGTACCTTTGTTGGCAGCAAGAATAGAAACTCCGTTTTTTGCAGATATATCTATTCCAGTGTGCATTTTCTTTCTTTTTAGTATAGGGTGCATTCTGTTACCAAAACTGGATGAGATTTTGCTTGAACTCGGAACAGGCCATAACATCTTTCCTCCAGCATAGTTTCCTTTTGTCTGGAGGTTTTTAATCTGGCTTATTAAATCCTTGGATTTTTTTATTAAGGCATCTTCTTCCTTTTCAAGCTTCTCCAGCTTGGAGTTTATGTTGCGGATTTCCTTATCCAATTCGGCCCTGGAGACTTTCAACTGATCCAAGGTGCGCAAGCTCTCATTAGCCTTGCTTTGTATCTGGTCTTTCTTGTCAGCTGTCAATGTTCTCTTGTACTCTATGTCATTTTTAGCTTTTACAAGCTCTTCAACAAGTTCCTTGTCGTTTTTACTTATAGCAGTTAGGACTTCCATCCTACCGTAAAAATCAACGATATTTTCGGACTCTGCAAGCATTTCAATGTATGTAGTATTTCCATTCTCATACATAATTCTGATTCTGGACTTAAAAAGCTCCAACTGCTTGTTGTATTCCTGCTCGCTTTGATTTATTGCATCATCAAGCTCTTTTAAACTTTTATTCAACTCGTTGACTTCATTAAGCAGTGTGTTATATTCCTTATTTTCCTGCTGTTGAGCACTAAGAATCTCTTCCTTCTCACTTTTTACCGATTTTAGTTTATTTTCCTCACTTTTCTTTTGCTTGCTTACATCGGTTATTTTTTTGTCTACAGTATTTTTCTGATTCTGGTAGTCTGTAAGTTTGTCTGCAAAAGCTGGTGGTATTAACGAAAAAACCAAAGACAACATCACAAAAAACAAAACTGCTCTTTTCACTGTATTAACCTCCTCACAAAGCATTCATTTTTCATTAGTAAAAACAAATCAGGTAAAACATACTTAATAAAGCATATGCTACACCCTTAAGTATTTCCTTATAGAAATTGCACTTCCCAACGAGCCCACAATTGTGCCCATTAATAAAAACGCTGCAATCAAATTCAAACTGATCTGGCTTAATTTTATCAGTTTTATAAGGTTGATTCCATCAGAAAATTTACTAACTGCAACTGAATAGAATAAACCCACCAAAAAGTAACTAATTATCCCCCCTATCACTCCAATAATTATACCTTCAAAAATAAACGGCCAACGGATAAACCAGTCAGTTGCTCCGATGTATTTCATAATATTGATTTCTTTTCTCCTGGCAAATACCGTAAGTTTTATAGTGTTTGATATTATAAAAAGAGAAATTACCATCAACATAACAAGTACAAAAATACTTCCAATCTGCACCCAATTTACAACT
>JAAZCB010000948.1 GCA_012513545.1 Clostridiaceae bacterium | reverse complement strand
GAACCGTTATTTTCACGTAAAGGCGGCTTTTATGAAGAGGCATTTAATCTTGAAATCAGCTCAAATGAGCAGGGAGTAAAAATTTATTACACTACCGATGGCTCAGATCCTGAACCGGGAACTTCAGGGACACTTCTATACACCGGTAGTATAAACATTAAAAGCAGAGTAGGAGAACCGGATGTCCTTTCTATGATTAAGAACATTTCCGCCGATAATAGCAAACCTTGGAAAGCTCCGGCTAAAGAGGTTTTTAAAGGTTCGGTTATAAAAGCTGCAGCTGTGAGAGATGACGGTAAGAAAAGTAAAATA
The DNA here is from genome assembly GCA_012513545.1 of Clostridiaceae bacterium. The sequence continues at coordinate 8,229 of JAAZCB010000948.1, read as the reverse complement.
GTAACACACACATATTTTGTTGATCCTGATATGAATGATAAATACAGTCTGCCAATAGTATCTATCGTAACAGACCAGTCAAATTTCTTTGATGACACCAAAGGAATTTATGTAAGTCAGAATTGTCAAAAAACGGGCTCTGAATGGGAAAGACCAGTTCATGTTGAGTTTTTTGAACCTGACGGATCACTTGGTTTTTCGCAATATGCAGGTGTAAGAATTCATGGAGGGTGGACAAGAAAATTCCCTCAAAAGTCTCTTCGTCTATATGCAGATAAGGATTATGACGAGGACAAAGGAAAATTTAGCTATGAGGTTTTCCCGGGCTTAAAGAAGAAGGCGACCGGTAAAAAGCTAAAGGGCTTTGACTCACTGCTTTTGAGAAATTCCGGAAACGACTGGGACGGTGTAATGTTCAGGGATGCCATGATGCATAGCCTGGTGGCTCACCTTGATCTTGAGACAATGGCATACAGACCATCCATAGTCTTCCTTAACGGTGAATACTGGGGAATTCACAATATCCGTGAGAGATATGACAAGGATTATATTGCCAGTCATTATGATCTTGATGACGATAATGTAATTATAATTGATCCGTTTGAACCGCCAGAGGTTATGGAAGGAACGGAAGAAGATGCTAAGGACTATACAAATGGAATTATTGGGTTTTTAAAGTCCAATCCTGTCAATGAGAAAGAAAATTATGATTACATAAAAACCAAAATGGATGTGAATAATTTTATTGACTATAATATTTCACACATATTCTTTGGAAACACCGATTGGCCTGGAAGAAATATGAGTATGTGGAAATACAGGACTCCCGACGGGCAGTACAACCCACAGGCTCCCAAAGGTCAGGACGGCAGGTGGAGGTGGATGCTGAAAGACACTGACTTCGGCTTTAATTTATACACTACTTCTGTTACGCACGATACTTTGTCCTTTGCTACTGCTGAACGTTCATATTCGACAGACAATCCGGAATGGGCTACATTTTTACTGAGGACTCTTTTAGGCAACACGGATTTCAGAAATGAATTCATTAACCGTTTCGCGGATAACCTTAATACTTCTTTTGTTCCTGAAAGAGTAAGCAGTGTAATTGAAGAATTTGCAGCAGGTATTGAAGAAGAGATGCCTGATCAATGCGATCGCTGGCAGGTTATAAGTATGAATGACGCTCAGATGGAGTTTCCCGGAATGCCGGGTATGACTGGCGCTCAAAATCAGATACAATTTCCCGGAATGCCGTCACAGATGAAACCAGGCTGGCGCAATAAAGTTCAGAATATGAAAGACTTTGCCTCTCAGCGTCCTGCAAATGTAAGGCAGCATATACTGAATAAGTTTAAAACCAATGGTGTAACCGGAACATATACGATTTCTCTTAATGCTAACTCAACTCAGGGTTATATTAAGATAAATTCGGTTGACATAAAGACTTCAACGCCCGGTGTTACAAATCCTGCTTCCTGGACAGGTACATACTTTAGTGGAGTACCCATAACTCTATCAGCCAAGCCTGAAAAAGGATACCAGTTTGATCATTGGGAAGGAATAAGCGGGGTAATCCAGACTTCAGACACCATAACCTTAACACATTCAGAAAATACAAGCATTACAGCTGTTTTTAAAGCATCATCCGGAATATCACCGTCACCAACAAGTAACATAAAATGTGGCGATGTTAATGGAGACGGTAAGGTTAATTCTACAGATTATTCGTTATTGAAAAGATACTTGCTTGAGATATCGGAAATTCCTGTTGAGGACATTTATGCTGCAGCTGATTTAAATAAGGATGGTAAAATTAATTCAACGGACTATACAATTCTAAGAAGATACTTATTGGAAATTATAACATCATTGCCTTACTAAGAGTTGTATAAATAACGCATAAATAAGCTCGGGGCAGTCTAGCCCCGGGTTTATTTAGGTTTAGATAAATTAAATAAGAGATTATTGTAAAATATATAGTTAAAACTGTAAAGATTAGATATAATAAATAAATGATTTATATTTATGACAAAGGTGATTATATTGATTAGATTTGGTCCTTCGGGTAATTCGGCATCCTTTTATGAACAGGGATATAAGTCTTCGGTGGATATGCCCTGCTGGCTTAGGTCAATGGGGCTTGATGCTTATGAATACCAATGCAATAAAGGGGTTAAGGTTGGTGATCAGACAGCAGGAAAGATCGGAGAAGAGGCACATAAAAACAATATTTATTTAAGTATACATGCTCCTTATTATATAAACATGGCAAGTCCCGAGGAGGAAAAACGCCTTAATTCAAAGCGCTATATAATGGAAACAATGGGGCTTGCAAGGAAGATGGGGGCAAAGCGCATTGTTGTTCACACAGGTTCTTACAGCAAGGTTGATAAAAAATGGGCCCTTGACACAGCTATAAAGCTTCTGGGTGAAGTTTTGCGTGAAGCCGACGCTGAGGGACTTGGAGATATAACCATATGTCCTGAGGTCTTAGGAAAGCAGAACCAGTTAGGCTCACTCGAAGAAATAATTGAGATGTGTAAAACAGATGAAAGGCTTATTCCGACCATAGATTTTGGACATATTCACGCAAGGAGTCTTGGTGGACTCAATTCAGTTAAGGATTTTGAACTTGTTATTGAAGAGCTTGAAAATTCTCTTGGCTTTGATAGAGTAAAAATTCTGCACTGCCATTTCAGCAGGGTTGAATTCACAAAGGGCGGAGAAAAAAAGCATTGGACTATTGCAGATACTCAATACGGACCTGAATTTGAGCATCTGGCGCAGGTTATTGTAAAGAAGGGTATGGAACCGGTAATAATATGTGAATCCAGGGATTACATGGCTGAAGATTCCCTGAAATTAAAAGGCATTTATGATAAGATAGCAAAGGAGGCTTATAAATGAAGAGAGTTCTTGTTATAAACGGTCCTAACTTAAATCTTCTTGGTACAAGAGAGAAGGAAGTATACGGCAATGAAACCTTGGAGGATATCGCTAAAAAAATGAATTCTGAGGCTGAAAAGCTGAATGTTGACTTATCCTTTATCCAGACAAATCATGAAGGTGAAATTATAGACAAGCTTCATGAATCAAGAGGCAAGGTTGATGTTATAATAATAAATCCGGGGGCATATACTCATTACAGCATTGCGATAAGAGATGCCGTAAAGGCAGTTGAAATTCCTGCCATTGAGGTACACCTGTCTAACATACACGCAAGGGAGGAGTTCAGGTCAAAGTCTGTTATTGCTCCGGTGTGCAAAGGGCAAATAAGCGGATTTGGTTCAAACAGTTATATTGTTGCACTGAATGCAGCAGTTTTGATTTGAATTTGAATTTAAAAGGGTGATATTATGATTCAGCAAATAGAAAATAGGCTTAAAAGGTTAAGGGAAAAACTAAAGGATAAAGATGTTGATGCAGTGCTTGTTACCAGGAGGGAAAACTATATCTATCTCTCAGGCTTTACAGGGTCCTTTGCTTATCTTGTCATTACTCAGAATGATGCATGTCTGATAACTGACTTCAGATATACCGAGCAGGCTTCACAGCAAGCGCCATTATATGAAATAATACAATACAATCAAAGCCTTCTTGCTGCATTAAGTGATGTTATTCAGACTAAGGGTATCGAAAAGCTGGGTTTTGAGGATGATTACATAACATATAAAAAATATAACGAGCTTCATAATGGAATAGGCGCTAAGCATTTGATACCTTTTCAGAACGTTCTTGAAGGACTTAGAATAAAAAAGGATAATGAAGAATTGGAAAAAATACGAAAAGCTGTTGAAATCGCAGATAGCGCTTTTAGTCATATTCTTAAGTTTCTCAAGCCTGGTATAAAAGAGTATGAAGTTTCAGCAGAACTGGAATTTTATATGAAAAAAAGCGGGGCAAAAGGGGCATCGTTTGATACAATTGTTGCTTCAGGCAAAAGATCCTCTCTTCCTCATGGTGTTGCATCAGGGAAAACAATTGAAAATGGAGATGCTGTGACACTTGATTATGGAGCGATTTTTGAAGATTACTGCTCGGATATGACAAGAACTGTTTTTATCGGGAGTATATCAAAGGAGCTCAAAAATATCTACAATATAGTTTTAGAAGCCCAAACAAGTGCTTTAGTTGGTGCTAAAAGAGGATATTCGGGAAAGGAAGTTGATATTATTGCGCGGGACATAATATCAAAGAGCGGTTATGAGAAGAATTTCGGACATGGTTTAGGGCATGGTGTAGGTATTGAAGTCCATGAAGAGCCGAGATTGTCACCAAAAGGCGAAATAAAACTGGATAACGGTATGGTTGTTACGGTGGAACCTGGAATTTACGTTAATGACCTTGGTGGAGTAAGAATTGAGGATATGATTATTATTAATGATGACAAGCCAATAATATTGACTTCATCTACAAAAGAAATTATCGTATTATAAAATCCTGTTTTTCAATATGGTAAAATCCCTTTTTTAGATGAAATAGAGCCAATAAACAGAAATAAGCTTATTTTTTGCTCAAAAAGAAATATTTTTCTTGAAATACGTTCGATTTTATTTTAATATAAACTAGGAAATAATTATATAAAAAAGTACTAAGAATTAAATTTTAATTAAACAGTAATAAAGTTTTGAAAGTTGATTCGTGAAGAGCCAGTTTCTTTTCGCGTCAATGTGTATAAATAGTATCAAGCATGAAAAAGATTTTGGAGGGATAATTAAATGATATCAGCTGGTGATTTTAGGAACGGAGCTACCTTTGAACTGGATGGACAGATATTTCAAGTAGTTGAGTTTCAACATGTTAAACCTGGAAAAGGAGCAGCTTTTGTAAGGACAAGGCTTAAGAATATTATTACCGGAGCTACCGTTGAAAGAACTTTTAATCCTACGGATAAAATGCCGAAGGCTCACATTGAAAGAAAGGACATGCAGTACCTGTATAATGACGGGGATCTTTATTATTTCATGGATGTTGAGACTTTCGAACAGATGCCTATAGGTCAGGCTAAAGTAGGAGATGCTCTTAAGTTTGTTAAAGAAAATCTGGTTTGCAAAATTCTATCCCATAAAGGCAATGTTTTCGGTATAGAACCACCGACCTTTGTTGAATTGGAAATAACTGAAACAGAGCCTGGTTACAAAGGTGATACTGCTACAGGAGCTACTAAGCCTGCTACTGTCGAAACAGGAGCAGTAATAAAAGTTCCTTTATTTGTTAGTCAAGGAGATGTTATCAGGATTGACACAAGAACCGGGGAGTATATGGAGAGAGCTTAATGGTTATAATATATTAATGGAGGGATTTTATGAGTTTTATAAAGGAAAGAGTTGCGTACTTAAAAGGCCTTGCCGAGGGAATGCAAATAAGTGATGTTACAAATGAAGGAAAACTATTAAAAGCAATGATTGATGTATTGGATGATATTGCTTTGGCAGTAGATGATATTGAAGAGGTTCAGGAGCAGCTTGGGGAACAGGTTGATAATATGGACGAAGACTTGGCTGAGATCGAAAGGATTTTGTTCGATGAGGATGAAGATGATGATGAAGATAACTTTATTACAAATGTGGAATGTCCTCATTGCAAAGAAACCATTGAATTGACTGAAGACATGCTTGATCATGAAGCTGAATCATTCGAGTGTCCGAATTGTCACAAGGATATTGCAGTTGAATGGGATTGCGATTGCGGTTGTGACAGCTGCAGTGACGAAGAAGAATAAAACGTTTTACAAGAAATAAGCACAGCATAAAAACAGAGATTCCGGTAATTAATCATCGTGATTCTCTGTTTTTTTAGAAGCACAGGTTTAGAAACACAGGGAAACACAGGGACGGTTCTTTTGTTTCACTCAATAATCTAAATCAAATAATGCCACCCATTGAAAGCATAATGTAAACTTAATTTTGCCGCAAGCATAAAAAGATTTTTATAACAACTTTTCTCGTTGGGTGTTGATCTTATTATCAAGTGTCAGGTTGGATGTAAATTATGAATTAGATCCTTTTTCGATTTATCTAATGAATAAATTAATAATGAGAAGAACATGAATGAGTTTTAATTATTATTGACGATCAGGATAAAAAGAGCGAATGGAAGGTATCCTAAATGATATAAAAAAGACGTTTCCACAACTAAAAGAAGAAGGCGGATAAAGCGGATCAGGATTTATTACATAGAACAGCAGCTTATAAAATAAAAAAAGATATGGTAAAAGGATGTGCTTATATGGCAGAATTGAAGACTAAGCAGCACGATGGAGATGTTTTTGAATTTATTACTTCCTTTGCGAATACCGAGCAAAAGCGTGAGGATAGTTTTGAATTTGTGAAGTTGATGCAAAAGGTTACAGGACATCCACCTAAGATGTGGGGTCCTTCGATGATTGGGTTCGGCAGCTATCATTACAAATCCGAGCGTAGCAAGCAAGAAGGAGATTGGCCATTAGGGGGATTTTCGCCGCGTAAGGCAGCAATTTCATTATATGTATATACGGGGAACCCGGAGCATGAGTATTTGCTTAAAGACTTAGGAAAGTATACAGTTGGAAAGGCTTGCATCTATGTTAAGAGGCTGTCAGACATCGATCCGAAAGCGCTTGAAAGGTTAATGCGTGCTACTATTGAATTTTTAGAAGAAAAATATGGGCGAAATCCGTAAAGTGGAAATTGAGTTTACCGGACATGATATAATTTTAAAAGGCACCTGCCTGGAATGTAATAAATGAATTATTAGTTAGAGAATGTGTAAAGGTTTGCGCATACGGGAGCCAAAAAAACCCGTAAATATATAATAAGAGGAGAATGGTTATGAGAAGTTTTACTACGTTAGACCTACAGTATGCACACAGGTTCTATGGATTCAAAGGCGAAGCACAGTATTTGCACGGACACACGGGAATACTGACGATAGAAGTAGAAGACACTGTTAACATGGGAGTCAATATGGTATTTCCATGTAACGAAATCAGGAAGACCGCTTGGGATGTTTTGCAAAACTTCGACCATGCGCTGGTTTTGAGGGAAGACGATCCATTGCTTCCTGCTATTCTTGGCGTTTATGAAACACAAGGCATCAAGGACGGTGCACCGACCAACAAGCAAAAAGGTCCGGCCTTTAAGACGGAACTTGCTACTGCATACCCTGAATGTCGTTTGGTTGTTACAAAAGAAACGATGACCGTTGAAGGCATGATTAAAATCGTATATGATTTACTTAAGGATAAGCTGAACATTGTGAGGCTTACGTTTACAAGCGGTGTAAATGGCGCTACAGAAGAGTACAAGCCCCAAAAGGATATCGACCGCTGTCCGTTATGTGGTATTGCATTAAACGAAAATGGCGTGTGCCCTAAATGCGGATATAAGAAATAGACTAAATGGTATTTTAAAACTTCAATTTTATAAACATTAACTGAAACTAATCAGGTACTCTATGTGCTATATGAAATGTTTATTTTATCCCTGAAGACTTATGGTCTTTCAGGGATTTTTTATCCCTTTATTAAATCAGGTGTAATAATAAAATATTGACAAAAGTTTGTATCAGGTATATAGTATTACTTAATAGGAACACTAACATGAGGTGAAAATATGGATACTGTTGAACTGCTAACGCAATTTAATCTTACCAGGCAGGAAGCGTCTATATATCAGGCTTTACTTACCGAAGGGGATTTAAATGGATATGAAGCTGCAAAAATAACAGGTATTTCACGTTCTAATACATATACCTCTCTGGCAGCTTTGGTTGAAAAAGGCGGAGCATTTGTAATTGAAGGCCCGACTACAAGGTATACACCGGTTCCGGTTGATGAATTTTGTGATAATAAAATAAGAAAGCTTAATAATACAAAGCAGCATTTGATAAGGAACATACCCAAAAAGCGGGAGGATATTGAAGGGTACATAACAATCAAGGGCAAGAATCATATCCTTGATAAAATGAAAAATATGATATCCGGGGCGAAGGAAAGAGTATACATTTCGATATCCAGTCAAATTCTTGATATGCTTTTGCCGGAAATAAAAGCTGCTATAGATAAGGGCATCAAAATGGTTCTGATTACAAATTCATCAATCAGCCTGAAGCATGCTACCATTTACTTTGTGGAAAAATCGGAGCAGCAGATAAGGCTTATTGCAGACTCCACCAATGTGCTGACAGGAGATTTGATTGATGGAGAACACTCAACCTGTTTGTATTCCAAAAAGAAAAACCTGATAG
>JAAZCB010000947.1 GCA_012513545.1 Clostridiaceae bacterium | reverse complement strand
TTTGGGGTACGACTCTAGAAACGTCAGCCATGCTAAACGTTATTATAAATTGCATGCAAGAGACCGTCGCATTCTGCGACGGGTTATATAAGCAGGTCATTGAAGAAATATTAATAGGAGTAAATCAATATGGATGATAATAAGATTTGGGAAAAGCTATATAACCAAGCAAAAGCAGTTCAAAACTCAAGAATTGTATCACCATTTATTGAAGCTGGTGGGGTTGCTGCTGCAATTTTAACTCGAAGGGGAAATATTTATGTTGGAGTTTGTATTGATACTGCGTCAACACTTGGTATGTGTGCAGAAAGAAATGCAATTGCAAACATGATAACTAATGGAGAAAGTGAAATAGATAAAGTAGTTGCTGTGATGCCAAATGGGAGCGTAGGTTCCCCGTGTGGAGCCTGTAGAGAATTTATGATGCAACTTGATAAAAACAGTTGTGATATTGAAATTTTATTGGATGTTAAATCCTTTAAATCAATCAAGTTAAAGGATTTAATACCTGATTGGTGGGGTTACAGCAGATTTTAGCAAAGATGTGAAGGAAGCTGCCATCCTTGGTGGCTTCTGAACAAATGGGGCGACCAACATTGCTTAACAACGGCTTCACTCAAAGGGACCGAGGAAAAAACACGAAGTAAGGCTCTGTAGTATGAGCTTATAGAAGGACACGCCACATTCATTCACCTGACAAAAGCCGCTTATAGAAGAATAGCTCTGCGGGTCCGATTCTTATAAATAGCGTGTTTGGTGCTTGAGTGGAACAGTTAATTTAAGCAAGGAGGTTAAAGTAATGCATTGTTTTAATAATGAGGTTTGTAATCTTGAGGATTCTATTCTTTTAGATAATTATTTGGTTCGTGACAAGTGTCTTGTAGAAATTCGAAAGTGCAGAAGATGCAATGAATTTTGGAAAATTAAGTATAGAGACAAAGGTAACATTTATCTTCGAGTAGAGGAGATGAATGGAGATTTTCCATGTACATTCTTTAATTACTCTGAAGTTGAAAAATATGGGTTTAAGATGCAATGTAATTCAGATTTAAAGCTTAGATTATTTACAGGGTTATCCTGTAATCCGGATAATTTAGAATTAATTAAAGTAATTGAAAGTGAAAAGACATTAGGAACTGAAAGTGAAATTGCAATAAAAAGATGCTCTTCATGCCATCAAGTTTGGAAGACCTATTATTATTCTGATTCTCATCATGGAGGTTATACTGTATGCTTGAAAGCAGGAGAATCATTTGAGCACAGTGGTGGTGGCAGTTTTTCGATTGACGAGGCTAGTTTATACATAGGTGATTCGCCGATAAAGTAGGAATTTTTATGACCTAATACTGTCAATTATTTGTGTTAATATGGAATCAGGTGATAAGCATGCAAATTAACCGCCTTATTGAAATGGTTTATATCTTGCTAAACAAGAAGGTAGTTACGGCAAAAGAACTGTCTGAACATTTTGAGGTCTCACAGAGAACGGTTTACAGGGATATAGAAACACTTAGCGCTGCTGGAATACCTATATATACAAACAAGGGAAAAGGTGGAGGTGTGGGTATTCTTGAAAACTTTGTGCTTAATAAATCTATTCTGACAGAAAAGGATCAGTTGGACATTCTGTCTTCTTTGCAGAGCCTTAAAGTTTTGGCAGAACAAGATGTTGAGCCGGTTTTGAATAAACTCGCAGGGATCTTCGGCAAAGATAATACAAGCTGGATTGATGTTGATTTTACTCGATGGGGTAGTAATAATGATGAAAAAGAGAGATTTAACATATTTAAAACAGCTATCTTGAATAAAAAAATAGTTACTTTTGACTACTATAGCTCCAAAGGAGAAAAAACCGAAAGGATTGTTGAACCGTTAAAGCTTGTTTTTAAAGGATATGCCTGGTATGTTTATGCTTTTTGCAGAATAAAAAATGACTTCAGAATGTTCAAAGTCAGCCGGATAAAGGAGCTTTGCATTACAGAGATACTATTTAAAAGAGATCTTCCTGAAACCATGACGGCAGAACCACCTGAAATCAATGCCAATATGCTCCGGATTGTTCTCAAATTCAGCCCAAGAGTTGCTTTTCGTGTATTTGATGAATTTAGCCAGGGATATAGTGTAAAAAATCCTGATGGTAGTTTTACTGTTACAACATTTTTTCCGGGTGAAGAATGGGTCTATGGATATGTACTTTCTTTTGGTGACGAGGTTGAAGTTCTAGAGCCAGGTCATATACGTGAAAGGTTAAAAGACATACTCGAAAATTGTTTGAAAAAGTATTAATAATATGACATGCAGTTGTCAGTTTATAAGTGTTATATTGTTAATATAATAGAATTTTTCAGAAAGGACGGGTAAATATGTCAACTAAAACTGCAAGTGTTTCAGAGTGCTGTCCGAAACTCGACCCTTCATTATGGGACGAAAAAGTATTTAAGTGGGAAAATAAAAGGTTTGTAAAGGATCGTGTAATATCTGCATTTTATATGCCTATCAATTTTGGAGCGGTTATAACCAGGTTAACAAAGAAAGTTCAAAAAGCGGGTGCAGATATGCCGGATTGGTTATGCCTCTCGGATCATACCTCAAAGTGGAGTATGGAAATCCTGCTGGCTGTTGACAAGGAGATTCCGGAAGCTCACAATACAACTTTGTCCGGAAAATTTATGAGTAAAGTATATGAAGGCAGCTTTAATAACACAAAGATATGGTGCGAGGATTTCGAGACTTATGTTAAAAGGAGTAATTCTAGCATTAAAAAGATGTACATGTGGTATACGACTTGCCCTAAATGTGCCAGAAAGTACGGCAAAAACTATGTTGTTATAATTGCTGAGGTTGAATAAATACTAATATCATAATAGAAGAATGGAGTTGAATCAAATGGCGGGGAAATCTTTTAACCAAAAATTGCAGGATAGCAAGGACATGCCTAAAATATCTGAAATTTCAGATCCGAAGGCTGTTAAGATGTATGGAGGAACGAAGCTTCTTATTGCACCTCCGCTTGCCTATGATGAAATAATGAGGAAAGTGCCTGAAGGAAAAGTAATTACATCGGATTATATCAGAAGCTATCTGGCGAAGAAGCATGGTGCTGACAATACATGTCCGTTAACTGCCGGAATATTCATAAATATAGCAGCCCAGGCGTCGGTTGAACGTGGTGCTGATGAGACTCCGTATTGGAGAACGCTTAAAAAGGATGGGGAACTTAACGAAAAATATCCTGATGGAATTGAAGGACAAAAAATTCATCTGGAAAAGGAAGGTCATAATATAATCCAGAAAGGTAAACGGTATTTTGTAGAGAACTATAAGGAAAGTTTCTTTGAGCTTGAGGAATGATATTATTTATCAAATAACTCAACTTTCCCTAAATTATGAGCATTAAGAAGCTGCATAATTCTATGGGGGAAGTTGAGTTAATAATATAATTAGATTCTTACTTAAAGAGCTACATTTTCGCAAAGATTTTACGTTTTTCTACAAAAATTCATAGAAACCAGCCAAAAATGAAATGACAAATCAGAATTAATAATCTATAATATAAATTGTATTAAAGAATGTTAAAAAAATAACTTACTTTTATAATGCAATTACATAATCAGCTCAAAGCAGCGGCGCTTTATTTAGAGCCATTTCCAGGGATGGATTTGGCCAAAAAGCGATACTTCGATGTCTTGAGTTTTTTATTGTTTGCGCCTGAAGCAAGTAATAAAGCTTCATATACATAAAGAATGAGGTTATTTCTTTATCATTCTCGGTACTTTAAAAATTAAATTATTTTGATAAGAGGGAAGGTCAATGAAAACATTAACAAATCACAAACGAATTAAGGTCACTGTCAATGGAAGGGAAATTGAGGTTTATGACAATCTGACTATTCTGCAGGCATTGCTTCAGGAGGATATACATATTCCTCATCTTTGCTATGATATCAGGCTTGAAAGGTCTAATGGTAACTGCGGGTTATGTGTGGTAGAGTTGGGAGACAGGGATGTAAAAGCATGCCAGACTCCGATAAAAGATGGGATGGTCATATGTACCAATAGCCCTAAACTGGAAAACTACCGCAAGGTGCGTCTTGAACAGCTTCTTTCGGATCATAATGCCGATTGTGTTGCACCCTGTGTAATGACTTGTCCGGCGAACATAGATATCCAGTCGTATCTTCGTCATGTAGGAAATGGGAATTTTGAGGCTGCAATACGTACTATAAAGGATAACAATCCTTTTCCTGTAGTATGCGGACGCGTCTGCCCCCATACCTGTGAGTCTGAATGCCGGCGTAATCTTGTAGATTCGCCTGTTGCAATCAACTATGTTAAGAGATTTGCTGCCGACTGGGATATGGAAAACGGTCCTTGGATTCCTGAAAAGAAGCAGGAAACAGGTAAGAAGATTGCTATTGTAGGTGCCGGGCCATCAGGGCTTTCGGCTGCATACTATAGTGCTATTAACGGGCATGATGTAACAGTATTCGAACGTCAGCCTCATGCAGGAGGAATGATGCGTTACGGGATTCCTGAATACCGTCTGCCCAAAGCAACTCTCGATAAGGAAATAGATATAATGAGAAAGCTTGGAGTTAAAATCATGACGGGAAAGGCTTTGGGAACCCATATTTCCCTTGAGGATCTCAATAAGGATTTTGACGCAGTGTATCTTGCAATAGGCTCATGGCGTGCAACTCCAATGCACATTGAAGGTGAAAACCTTGAAGGTGTATGGCTTGGAATACAATACCTTGAGCAGGAAACCAAGGGTATGGACATAAATCTTGGAGATAAGGTTGTAGTTATCGGTGGCGGAAACACTGCTATCGACTGTGCTCGTACCGCTCTTAGAAAAGGAGCCAAATCAGTTAAGCTGATTTACCGTCGTACCAGAGAAGAAATGCCTGCACAGTCTTATGAGGTAGAGGAAGCTTTGCGTGAGGGTGTTGAAATGCTCTTTTTAATGGCACCCAATAAGATTGTTTCAAATGGGGGAAAGAAGACCTTGCACTGTATTGAGATGGTGCTTGGTGAGCCTGACCGTTCAGGCCGCCGTCGCCCTGTTCCTGTTGAGGGAAGTGACATATTGATTGAAGCAGATACAATTATAGGTGCTATCGGCCAGAGTACAAACACTCAGTTTCTTTATAACGACCTGCCTGTGAAGCTTAACAAGTGGGGAGATATCGAAATCAACGGTCATACACTGCAGACTTCAGAAACCAGGATATTCGCAGGCGGTGACTGTGTAACAGGTCCGGCAACAGTTATTCAGGCGGTTGCAGCCGGACGTCATGCTGCTGATGCTATGAACAGTTTCCTCGAGAAAGGGTACGTTCATGAAGAAGCTGAAGATTACAGCTGTAGCCGTGGGTCCATGGAGGACTTGCCAAAATGGGAATTTGAAGAAATGCCTAAAATTCCACGTGCAAAAATGCCTGAAATATCGATAAGTCAACGTAACCACAATTTCAAAGAGGTTGAGCTTGGATATACTGAAGAAATGGCAAGGGAGGAAGCAAGACGCTGTCTCAAATGCGGTTGTAAAGCCCGTTTTGACTGTGACCTTAGAAAAGAGGCGCATAATCATAATATAGAATATGTGAATCCTGTTCATGAGCGTCCTTATCTTCCGATTGTTGATGATCATCCGTTTATAATACGTGACCATAATAAATGTATTTCATGCGGGCGATGTATCGCAGCATGTGCAGAGATTGAAGGACCTGATGTCTTAAGCTTTTACACAAAACACGGACGTATGCTGGTAGGCACCAAGAGCGGTTTACCGCTGCAGGAAACCGATTGTGTCAGTTGTGGACAATGTGTGAATGCTTGCCCTTGTGGTGCGCTTGAATACAGGCGTGAAAAAGGAAAGGTATTCAGGGCAATAAACGACACGGAGAAAGTTGTTGTAGCCTTTGTTGCCCCAGCAGTACGAAGTATTGTTTCCTCGTATTTCGGTATTCCGTTTGATGAGGCATCACCATTCATGGCTGGGATATTAAGGAAAATGGGTTTTGACAGGATATTTGATTTCTCCTTTGCTGCAGACCTTACTATTGTTGAAGAGACAACAGAGTTCCTGACTCGTGTTGAGAACAAAGGAGTAATGCCTCAGTTCACATCCTGCTGCCCAGGGTGGGTGAATCTGGTTGAAAAGCGATATCCTGAAATTATACCGCACCTTTCAACCTGTAAGTCGCCACAAATGATGATGGGTGCTACAGTTAAGAATCATTATGCTAAACTGGCCGGTATTCCAAAAGAGAATCTTTATGTTGTTTCAATTGTGCCATGTCTGGCAAAGAAACATGAAGCTGCGCGTCCTGAATTTGCACCTGGCGGTATCAGAGATGTGGATGCTGTTCTTACTTCAAGTGAGATGCTGGAAATGGTTAAGCTTTCCAGAATTAAAACAGAAGATATCGTACCTGCTGAGTTTGATGATCCTTACAAG
>JAAZCB010000946.1 GCA_012513545.1 Clostridiaceae bacterium | reverse complement strand
CAGCAAGAGCAGCAGCATCAACAGTGTTTGCCAGTCTTGACTTTTCATAGGCAATAATGCCGAAATCAACCGTGATTGCTGCAAAGCCTGCTATTACAGCCAGTAGAATTGAAAAGAAAACTATGGATGTACCCTTTTGATTATTTAACATTGGATTTCCTGCCATATTTTAACCTCCAGGCTGACTCTGATTAACTGGAATGTCATGGCGGCGTGTATGTACTTCCAGATAAACAATAGTCAAATACATAAAAAATTAGTTTATATATATATAATTCGCTGTCTGAAAGAAAAATCTTGTACTTCCCCGTGGGTCTTGCGGATTAACTTTTCATAGGTATTTTGTACTTTTTATTTATGATGCCAAATTACCAGATATGAAGGTTTAAGCTTCAAAATTGCCAGTGAAGTAATAAAGACTATAAGAATGAGTTTATTTCATAAAAGTTTAGAATTTAACAAACTTTTTTATGAAATGGAAGTATAATAATAGAAAGTAACTGGACAAATCGCAAATTTACAAAAAATATGGGGTATTTACTGTAACTATTGGTTTTGTGTCTATATGTATTTTGAAAAGCTAAATTTATATTAACAAAATGTAAATTTTTGCACTTTCCAAGGATTATATTTTGATATTTTATCTTTATGGTAGTATAATTGATATATTAAAATCATAATAGGTACATATGAGATAAGGGGAAATAGAGTTTATGGACTTTGATAACTTACGTGGGGATTTGTTAAATGCCAAAAGGATAGTAATAAAGGTAGGCACCTCTACACTTACCTACGATAATGGAAAGATGAATTTCTCAAGAATTGACAAGCTGACTCGTGTTATAGCAGACATTATGAATTGTGGCAAGGAGGTAGTTCTGGTCACATCAGGTGCAATCGGGGTAGGTGCAAGCAAGCTGAAGCTGAAATCCAAGCCAAAGACCGTAAGAGAGAAACAGGCAACAGCGGCAGTAGGACAATGTGAGCTTATGCAGGTTTACAGCAAGTTATTTTCCGAATATGGGCATATTGTCGGACAGATACTTCTGACACGGGATGTTGTAGAAAGTGAAAACAGCAAAAGAAATGTTATCAATACCTTTGAGACATTGCTTGAAATGGGCATAATCCCTGTAGTAAATGAAAATGATTCTGTGGCTGTTGATGAGATTGAATCAGAAATACATCGGGTTTTTGGTGATAATGATACACTTTCAGCTATTGTTGCTGAGTTGGTGAAAGCTGATTTATTAATAATTTTATCGGATATTGACGGTTTTTATGACTGCGATCCAAGAATAAATTCATGCTCGAAGCTTATATCAGTAATTGAAAATATAACTCCCGAGATTGAACAGTGTGCCGGAGGAGTTGGCAGTTCAAGGGGGACAGGAGGAATGGTTACAAAGCTTTCTGCAGCCATAATAGCGACAGAAGCAGGTGTTGATATGGTCATTGCAAACGGGGATAACCCTGATGTAATTAATCAAATTATTATGGGTAAGGATGTCGGATCACTTTTTTTACGTAAGAAAAATATATAAACCTTATGAAAGGAGGAGGCAGTTTGAAAAAAATAGTATCAATAGCTTTGATATTCTTTACTCTTGTTTTTGTCTTCCAGACAAATGCACAGGAGAAAGAGGCAAAAAGCATATCCTACAATTCAGCGGCAGAAATTATGCTAAAGAACAGCAACACTATTAAGAAACAGAAGCAGTCGGAAAAAAAGGCGTTTTTTCAGTATAATAATTTCATTCAGAGTTCAAGAGGAATAAGTACTGATGGTATGACAGTAGATACTCCTTTTGGTGAAATGAAGTTTAAATATCCTAAAAATTTGCAAGTACTCCTAATGATGAGGAGAGAGTTCTATCCTGTGCAAATGAAATATGGTTGGGATATGGCTGTAAAAGGAAGTGGGATAACAGAAAGTGCGCTTAAGACTGGCTTGAGGGATTTGTACCTTGGATTTATGAAAGCAGACATGGATTATGATCTTGGATTGAAGAAGCTAGATCTTGCAGTAAGAAAATATGAAATAAGCAAGCTGAAACTTGAAAGGGGACTTATATCCCAGATTGAATTTGATGAAGCCGAGTATGAATATTTAAAGGCTCAAAAAGACTCTGATGCCTCAAAAAGAAACAGGGAGAATATGCAGAGGTCTTTGAATTCGTTTCTCGGAGTTCCTGTTGACACAGTATATGAAAAGGCCTTATATGAGGAAATGAATATACGCAATGAAATAAAATCTGTTGATTATTACGTTGAAAAGGCATTGAAGGAAAGGCTTGAAACAATAAGCCCGGCAGAGGAAATCAAGCTTAAGGAATTGTATATGTCAATTTCAGCAAGAAACGATGCTCACTTGATATATACTGATATAAGAAAAGAGTACGAAAAGGCCGCAGATGATATTGAGAGCCTTAAGGTAAAGCTTGAAAAGGCGAAGCTCGATGTGGAAAACAATATAAAAAGTGCCTACATAGATGTAAAGAAGGAAAGCTATAATGTTCAGAACATGGCTAAGAATGTGAGCATGCAGAAAAGAAGCTTTGATAAAATGAAAAGTCAGTATGACCAGGGTCTGGTGCCCAAAATTGCTCTTGATGAATATGAAATTGCAATAAAGGAACTTCAGAATAGTTTTGACCTGGTAGTTTACATGTATAATACAAAGGTCATGAAATTAAACGAAGCAGCCGGTTTAGGCCCGGCGTATTAGGAGGACAGTGCATATGAAGAAGAGAATTACCGGAATATTTCTTATGATACCTATGGTTGTGGCTATATCGACTGTTTTAGCTGCAGAGGGAACTTTGCTGTTTAATATTGAAGGATATCAGAAACTTGCTGTACAGAATAGCAAGCAGGCTGCCATAGATGAGCTTGATATAAAAGCAAAAGAAAGTGCTTTAAAGGAAGTACAGGAAGACGCCCAATTTACTGTTTCCCTCGGAACAACAAAAGATATGTATAATGGCGCAATAACCAGAGAGGTTGCGACTCTTCAGGCAGAAACAGATCTTGAGTATGCCAGGATGGCAAGAAAGAACAATGAGGAGAAGACAAGACTTGACATTTACAAGGCTTCACTGAATGTGCTTCTTTTGCAGAAGAACCTTGACATGCAGACCTCATTGCAAAAAATGCTCGAGGAGAAACTCCAGATGGCAGAGGCCAGACATAAGGAAGGAAAAATTACCGACAACGAACTTGATGATTCAAGGAATACTCTGGATATAAAGAAGATTGAAATTGAAAAGGCAGGAAAGGAATTGGAGGCTGCAAACCTTGAATTGAAACGCCTTTTGAACGTAAAAATGGATGATACACCGATACAGGTTGATGATAAACTGATTCTTGCAAAAGAAGAGGTGGTTGTTCTAAATGAGGTAATTGAAAAATCTATGGAAAAGAACCTCGATCTTTATAAAAAGAGTCAGGATTTAAAGGCTAAGGAAAAGACGATGGAAATAACTGGAGAGTATTATCAAGAGGGCGATTTTACTTATGATGATAATAAGACCAGTCTGGAAATAGCAAGGGCGGAAGCAGACGATGCCAGAATTAAGCTCGAGGTTGATATAAGAAATCAGTACAACAATCTGTTAACAGGCAAAGACAACGTTGAACTTGCCCAAAAGTGGGAGGTAATATGTCAGAAGAAACTCGATAGTGCAAAACTCAAGTTTGAAAAAGGTCTGATAAGCCGTGAAGAGCTTTTGAGCTCAGAGGAAAAATGTCTGGATGCCCAGTACAAGACATTTGCAGCAATAAAAGAATATAACTTGTTGAAAGCTGATTTTGATTCATTATACAAATAGTATATATTTGTTTGGAATATAACATATATAGTGCTGAAAACATCCCAGAAGGGATGTTTTCAATTAGGAGGATGTTTCTTAAGAGACATTGGATATGGAACATTTTATTTTAACAGTTAAGTGGGGTGTTATGTATGATTATTAAAATCAATGACCTGGAGAAAATTTATAAAAATGGGAAGATAGAGGTCAAGGCATTAAGAAATGTCAGTTTTTCAGTGGACCGAGGTGAGTTCATATCTGTTATGGGACCTTCCGGTTCGGGAAAATCCACATTAATGAATATTATCGGCTGTCTCGACAGGGCATCTTCAGGTTACTACGAACTTGACGGGATGGATATCTCAAAACAGAATGATATTCAGCTTGCAAGTGTGCGAAATTTAAAAATAGGCTTTGTATTTCAATCTTTTAACCTGCTTCCAAGAATGACGGCACTTAATAATGTATCACTTCCTATGATCTATGCAGGGGTAAAAAAGAAAGAGAGAAAGAAGAAAGCTGAGGAGGCATTGGAAAGAGTAGGACTAAAAGAGAGGATGCATCACAAACCTAATGAAATGTCAGGTGGCCAGAAGCAGAGGGTTGCGATAGCTAGAGCACTGGTTAACAGCCCGGCAATTATCCTTGCAGATGAGCCGACAGGGAACCTTGACAGTTACTCAGGAGAGGAAATTATGGCGGTTTTCCAGGATTTAAACAGGGAAGGGGTTACTGTAATTCTTGTAACTCATGAACCTGATATCGCAAGGCATACCCAAAGGGTTATAAGCTTCAGAGACGGAAGACTGGTAAAAGATATAGCTATTCCCGAACCTTTGGATGCAAGAGAAGTTATCAAAGAATATAAACTCGAACAAATGGGTTAGGGTGTTCGTATCAGGAAGAACTTTCTAAAATTTTCCATGCAAGATAAAAATCCGAGAATCCCGATGGTTTAACGGGTTCGGTGTAATTTAACTTATGTATTGTAGGGGTGGTCTATTATGAAGAAGATAATTATTGCAGTTGTAATATTAGTAGTTGTGGTCGGAGGACTTATTGGTCTTAGCATGCTTATAAACAATAACTTTCAATCGGTCTTCAGTCAGGGACCTACATATAGCGTAGAGGCTGTTAAAGTTGAAAACGGGAGTATTTCATCTTCGGTTTCAGCTTCGGGCAGCATTGAAGAGATTGAGAAGTACGATGTCTACATGGATACTACTTTAAAGGTCACAAAGCTATTAGTTGAAAAAAACCAGAAAGTAAAAAAGGGTGATAAGTTATTTGAAGTTGATACCGACAATATTGTTTCGGAGCTTGAAAAGCTTAGAATAAACAAAAATGTTGAAGAACTTTCAATGGTTACACCTTCACTTGAGGCAGAGGTTAAGAGGGCTGAGGCTTCAATTAGAAGCGCTGAGAAGGCTTTAAAAGATGAGAAGGAAAAATATCAGAACAATAAAGTCTTGTTTGAAGCAAAAGCTATTTCTCAAAGTGAGTTTGATATGAATAAGAGGGCTGTAGAGAGTGCAGAGGATGCCCTTGAAAACGCAAAACATACTTATGAAACTGCTTTAGAGGCAAGGAATGCAGATAAAAAAGTAAAACAGGAGAGATTAAAGGCAACAAATCTTGGTATTTCCGATCTTGAAAAGCAGATTTCAAAGATAAACAATTCTTTAGTTTGTCCTATTGATGGTGTTATAGTTGAAGCAAATGTACAGGAGGGGGCTTTTACGAACAGTACTGTCCCTGCGTTCAGGATTATAAATACCGAAAAGCTTCGTGTAAGGGCCCGCCTGAGTGAATACAACATGAAAGGTGTAAAGTCAGGCCAGAACGTTATAATCACTGGAGATGCAATTGATAAGGGAGTTGAAGTTACAGGAAAAGTTGAGAGTATATCACCTGTTGCAAAAAACAATATGACCTCAGGAGGAGAGGAAATAGTTGTTGAGGTTATTATTTCAATTGAGAACAAAGACTCCGTACTAAAGCCGGGATTAAGTGTTGATTGCGAGATATCAACAACTGAAAAAAACAATATAGTGGTAATTCCCCAAACTCCGATAAGGGACGACAAGGACGGAAACAAATATGTGTATGTAATTGATAAGGAAACAAATACAATTACGCAAAAGACCTTGAAACTTGGCATTATCTCGGATATGAAGGTGGAAGTCGTTGAGGGGCTCAGTGAGGGAGATGTAATTGTTCTTGATCCGCAGCCATACTACAAGGATGGAGCTAAAGTCAGCATAAAAGATAAAGAAGAGGTGGATTGAGATGAGCTTTCTTGAAAGTTTTAAGCAGGCAATAGACAGCCTGAAAGCAAATAAACTCAGGTCAATCCTTACGATGATAGGAATTATTATGGGCGTGTTTTCCATTGTCACAATCATGGCTATAGGGAATGCTGCAGAGCAGTATATAAATTCAATGTTTGAGAAGATTGGTGCAAATGTTGTTTACATATCCTACAAAAACATGAACGTAGATAAGAATGAATGGCTTAAATTAGAAGATATGGAAATAATTAAGAAGGCTGTTCCCGAGATTAAGAATATGGCAACAATGATCAGGAGAACCGGTACATTAAGGATTGATAAAGAAACAAGAAATGCAAGTGCTTACGGAGTATCCTCCCAGTATAAAAGCTTTGCACCTATTGAAATGGCTGCTGGAAGGTTTATTAATGACTTCGATGTCTCATCGGGAAGCAAGGTTATAATAGTCGACGAGTTTTTTGCAAATAAATACTATAAAAAGATAGATGTCGTTGGTGAAGTGTTAACATTTAAAACAAGCTGGGGAAAGAGTATTAACCTTAAGATAATCGGAGTGACCAAGGCGGGAGATGATCTTTTTAGTGGTATGGCAGCTAATGATACTTTCCCGGCTGAAGTATTTGTGCCTATAACCACCCTACAGAATATTTTCTTTAATAATGAGATGCTTGACAATATTTATGTAACCATAGAAGAGAAAGAAGGACTTAAGGAAATTGGACAGAAAATTGTACGCTCACTGGAAATGAACAAAGGTAAAAATGATATTTACATTGCATACAGTTCCCAGGATGAGCAGCAGATATTCAATACAATCATAGGTGTCATATCGGGCGTACTCCTCATTATAGCTGTTATAACCCTGGTTGTTGGAGGGATAGGTATAGTAAACATACTTCTCGTTTCTGTTACCGAGAGGATAAGGGAAATAGGTGTAAGAAAAGCTTTAGGTGCTCAGAAGCGGGATATCTTGCTTCAATTTATTACCGAGTCTATTATTATGACAGGTATAAGTGGTCTTCTGGGCATTATGTTAGGAGTAGCTGCAGGAAATATTATATCTCAGGCCATAAAAATACCGCCTGTTGTGGATATTCCGGTTATTATTTCGGCTTTCATGGGTTCCGTTATACTTGGACTGATTTTTGGGGTATATCCTGCCAAGAAGGCTGCAGACCTTGATCCGATTGAGGCATTAAGATATGAATAGGTTGAAGGAATTTAAGCAGGATTTCATTTCCACTGTTGATTGTGTAGTGTTTCAAAGGCTTCGCCTTTTAGGATAATCACTATCAGCATATTATACTTGTTGTGGTTCACTGCTATATAAATAAAAAGCCTGGAGATAGTGTTCCGGGCTTTTTAATTAACCTCTTTCGAACGAAGAGAAAGAGGGAAAAAGTGAGGGACTCGATGTCCCGAAGCTTTTTAATTAACCTCTTTCGAACGAAGAGAAAGAGGGAAAAAGTGAGGGACTCGATGTCCCGAAGCTTTTTAATACGTTCAGTTGCATATTATGGAGCTTTATGTTGAAAGTAAATAGCTTTGATGATAAAATAATATACATCTATAGTTCTTTTTGTCGATTTTTGAAATGAGGAATGTAATGAGAAAATTATTAATTATAGTGTTTTGTATAAGTGTAATTGGAATGGTTTCAACTCTGTCGTATGCTATTTCCAGAACTTTCCCAAATACAATCAGGTTTGAAGATGAAACATTGGAATATGTTGCAAGAGAAAAAATAGGTTCTGTAAGTAGTGCCATTACAAAGGAACAAGCAAAGGGTATAACTGAGTTGGATGTCAGTAACAGAGGGATTAAAAGCCTTAAAGGTATTGAGGAACTGACCGGTTTAACTAAATTGAACCTGGAAGGAAATAGAATTAAGGATGTTTCACCTTTATGCAAGCTTTTAGAGTTGGAGGAATTAAACTTAAGCAATAATGGAATTATTAGTTTGGAAGGAATAAAATTTGATAGGCTTAGAGAACTCACAAAGCTGAAAACACTTAGCTTAGAGGATAATGTTAAAGCTGCAGCTCAGGATAGCGAGACCAGGTTGTCGGATATTAGTTTTCTTAGCGGGTTTGCTGGTCTTGAAAAATTATCTTTGAAGGGCAATGATATTAAGGACATATCACCATTGGGTAATTTAGCCAGGCTCGAGGAATTGGATTTAAGCATAAATAGAAATCTGAGTGGAAGCATTGAAGCTGTCGGCAGGCTGGAAAACCTTAAGGTTCTGAACATAAGAGAGTGTGATGTATATGACATTTCTCCGGTTGAAAACTTAAAGAATCTTGTTTATCTGAATATTCATTCAAACTCTAATATCAAGTCGGTAATTCCTATCAGCAAGCTAACGGGACTAAAGTCACTCATAATGAGGAATGTACCTGTTGGCAATCAGATGAGTTTTATAGAAAATTTAACAAGTTTACAAGTCATAAATTTAAGAAACACCTCAATATCAGATACTACAGCGCTAAAAAACCTATTTGAAAAGGGAGCACTTCAAAACATTATTGAAGTGGATATAAGTGATAACCCTATTCTGATATCGGAAAATGAAATGGCCGGTTTTGAACCTGTTAGACCTTACTGGAACAATATTACCAAAAGGAATCCTGTTAAAATACCGAGTGTGGCAACCTTAAAGATTTATATCAATGAAGTAATGACCTCAAACAATAAAACCATTAATGACACAGAAGGCAAATATTTAGACTGGATAGAGCTTTATAATCCAAATGAAAAAAATATTGATTTGACAGGATACTATTTATCTGATGACGAGAGTAATCAAAAAAAGTGGCAGTTTCCCAATACTGTGGTTATACCATCAAAAGGATATCTGATAGTATGGGCAACCGGCGAAGCTGCGGTTGATGAAGGAAAAAATCTGAGGACAAGTTTTAAAGTCAGCTCAACTGGAGAGTCGATTATTCTGACTGAACCTGATGGAGAAACAGTGGCAGACCACTTAATTATTCCAGCACTTAAGCCGGATGTATCGTATGGGAGAAAACCGGATGGGAACAATAAGTATGAATATTTTGATTCTGGAAATGCAACACCCGGCAATACCAATAATAATGCACAGGAATATCTGATTTCCAGCGGGATGGTTCAGGCTCCGCAATTTTCACACAACGGAGGCTTTTATCAAAAGGGTTTCAAATTAGAGCTATATACTGCTGATAAAGATGCCAGAATATATTATACGCTTGATGGTTCAGAGCCAGTGCCTGAAAATGTTGATGGAAAAGGCGACAGTTACAGTGTGAAAAATTCCTATGGTATTGATGCTGTTGATACTGGCATATCTGGCAATAAGGATATGGAAACCAGGCAAAAAGTAACTTATATATATGAAGGTAAGCCAATAGAAATCAAAAGTAGAATAGGGAATGCAAATATATTATCGAACTTTTCCACTTCTGTTGGTTATGAGAAGCCGGCAAAAGAGGTTGCCAAAGCTTCGGTGGTACGTGCACAGGCATATAAGGAAGGGATACCTTCGGATATTGTAACACATACATATTTTACCGGCAGTGAATTCAAACTTAAACATAGTCTGCCGGTAGTAAGTATTACAACAGACAGTGAAAACTTTTTTGACTATGAAAAGGGTATATACGTTCCAGGTAAAGTATATGATGAAAGCTTTGATCCCAATATCGGTGTTTGGAAAAGACAGGGCAACTATTCAGATCTCGGAGATGGATGGGAGAGGCCTGTTCATATAGAATTATTTGAAAAGACGGGATATTTGGGTTTTTCTCAAAATGTAGGAGTAAGAATACACGGAGCAACCACCAGAAGCAGTCCCCGTAAAACTCTCCGGGTGCATGCCTCTGATGATTATGATTCGCATGACGACATTAATTACAGGTTATTTCCCGGATTAACCAAAGCCTTTAGTATTAATCCTCTTGAACAATTCAAGTTTTTCTTGATTAGAAATAGCGGGAATGATTTCTCGGGAACACTTATAAGAGATGCATTAGCTCAGGGGCTGGTCAATCATACTGCCATTGATACTCAAGCCTATCGTCCTGTTATTATGTATTTGAACGGTGAATACTGGGGTATTCACGATTTAAGAGAAAGGATTGACCGGCACTATTTTGCAAACAAGTATGATTTGGACAAGGACAGCATAGTTATATTGGATAATATTGGAAATGTGAGTGAAGGCACAGAAGAAGACAAGAAGAGCTATGAGGAAATTCTTGAATATGTAAAATCAAACGATATGTCTTTAGATACAAGCTATGAATATATAAAATCCAGAATAGATGTAAGCAATTATATTGACTACTATGTATCAAACATATACTTCGGCAATACCGACTGGCCTCATAATAATGTTAAATTGTGGAGATCGAAGACCGGAAGTCCTTCAGCTTCCACTTCATACGGACATGATGGAAAGTGGAGATGGATTTTGTTTGACACTGATTATGGATTCGGGCATAGTAAAGGTGTAGATTTCAACACACTTTCATGTGCTGTCGGCAAATTTAATCCCGAAATCAACAAGGAATGGCCGAATCTAATAATTAATTCATTACTTGGAAACGAGAGCTTTAAGAAGGAATTTATAACCCGCTTTGCAGACCACCTTAACAGTTCTTTCAAAGAGGAACGTGTTGAAAAAAGAATACAAGAAATGTACAGGGTCCTAAAACCTGAGATAAAAGAGCATAAAGACCGATGGGGCAATTTTAATTGGGACAAGAACATACAGGAACTGGTGGATTATGCTAAGAGGCGTCCTGATTTTCAACGGCAGCATTTGACAGAATATTTTAAATTGAACGGAACAGTAAAAATACTTTTAAATACTGATTCAAAACGTGGCTACATTAAAATCAACAGCCTTGATATAAAGGACAGCACTCCAGGGGTAAATAATGCCAATAGCTGGTCAGGAGAATACTTTAAAGGTATGCCGATAGAAATAACTGCCGTTCCAAATCCGGGATACATCTTTGAAGGCTGGAAAAGCAGTAATGAAGATGAAATAAATCAAAAAGCAGAGAATATAACTATTGTACCTGACAAAGATGTTAGTCTTTCGGCTGTTTTCAAAGTAAAAACAGCCGGGCCGGCTGAAGAACTGATAAAGGGACTTCCTTCAATCGAAAAATTAACCTTGGATGATAAAGACAGTATAAGCTCAGCAAAGGAATTGGTTGAGAGTACACTTAGAGAATCTGAAATCATAAAAGCTGAAATAAAAGATATTGATAAATTGACGAGGTTGGAAACAAAAATACTTGAACTTGAGAGAATTCGCAACGACAGAGAGAAGGACGAATTCAGAATCGTGGATAAAATCATGGCTTCAGGATTGTTCTTATTATTATTAATAATAGCAATATTTACCTTGGGAAGATTGAGGTATTGGAAGTAAGAAAAAAAGCCCCGTGAATAATTGCTTCGCGAGGCTTTTCTTACGTTTGGAACTTTGGGTACTATGCTATCATTCGGAATCCTCAGAATCCTCAGAATCCTCTGAGATATTCCCGGAATCGCTCGAGTCTGGGTCTTTGGAATCTATGTCTCTGTTAAAAGGCGGCCAGTTGCTAAATAGAGTATCGTCCCTGAGTTCATTGGTTTCAGGCCCATGAATGTTGCAATATTCACCTTCAGGCAGTTCGTATATTATGTCCGCAGGGCTTTTTTCATCAGGCTTCAAAGGAACATATGGTACAGGGCGCTTAATAAATACTTTCTCAATCAAAGACTCATAAGGACAGTAATCACCTGCAAAAAGATTTCGCCCCTTAGTATCCTTGCTATCCTTACATACAGTGGCCTTTACATGCACTTTACACAGGTCGTCCTCAAAGGGTTCGGTACCTTTTATGAATATTTCACTACGTACAGCTGAGCCTCGAGGGTCCTTTGCACATAAATCCGTTGCAATTTTGCCTGAATATTTACATATTGTCCTTCTGACAATGCCTTCAGGTTCAACAAAATCCTTTATAGGAAGTTCCTTATGAACTTTATCCATAACATCGTGCCAGATTCTTTGTGCTCGGTCATATTCTGTCGAGAGTAGAGTTATGTTTTTACCATAACCATACCACACTGAACCGACATAGTACGGAGTAAAACCTACGAACCACTTATCATAGTTGTTGCTTGTAGTACCAGTTTTACCGGCTGAAGGCATTTTACCTCCGAGAACTTTTCCGTAAGTTGCTGCCGTTCCGTCCCGGACAACGTCCCTTAGCATGTCTACCATTACATATGCTGCAGCTTCGCCGTACACAACATTGGTTTTTGATTCCTTTTCCAAAAGGACATTTCCTTTCATGTCAAGTACCTTTGTATAGGTTATTGGCTCCAAATACAAGCCTTTGTTAACAAAAGGAACATAGGCGGCGGCCATCTGAAGCGGGTTTACTCCATCATAAGGAGCACCTAAAGCAACCGACACGTATTTTTCATTATCTCTGTTGATATTTACTTTTTTCAGGTACTGAAGGTTCAGATAGTTGTGAGTAGGTCCTACATAGTCCCTCCATACCTTTGCGGCAACAACGTTAACCGAATCGGTAATGGCATCGCGTATTGACATGAGCCCGCTGTACTTGCGGTCATAATTCATAGGATAAGCGGGTTTATTTTCTCCCTGCATATAGGCAGGCGAATCGTCAACTATAGTTGCAGCAGTAATCAAGCCCTCGTTTACTGCAGGACCGTAAACTGTTATTGGTTTAAAGGTAGAACCGGGTGTTCTCTTCATTAAGGATGAAGAGGCCAGGTTTAAAGGGGCTCCTGTTTTTTTACCTGCCCCGCCATACAAAGCTTTCACATGACCTGTCCAAGGGTCAATAATTACCATAGCTGCCTGCGGAGAAAGGGTGGTCTTCTTATTTATTCTTGAAAAATACTTATTTTCATCAAGGAAAACTTCATCCATGGCCTTTTGTATTTTGGTATCCTGGGTTGTGTATATTTTAATACCGTCATTGTAAATTGTTTTTATAGCAAGCTCTTCAGAATACCCTTTTGCCATAAGATCTTTTTTAACATCATAAACTACCTGGTCAATGAAGTAAGACTGGTTGCTTGTAAAGTTTTCATCCCTCTTGTTGGAGTCTGCAAATTTGAGTTCTTCCTCTATAGCTTCGTCGTATTCTTTTTGGGATATATATTCCTGTTCCAGCATT
This sequence comes from Clostridiaceae bacterium, assembly GCA_012513545.1. Next base: position 2,494 of record JAAZCB010000946.1, on the reverse strand, counting down.
TCCTTTAGAATTATTTTCTGACGCTCTATGTTGTTTTCTCTTCCCTTGGTTGTAAAAGGGTCATATTTTCCAGGAAGGTTGGTTATGCCTGCAAGGGAAGCGCACTCGGCCAATGAAAGATCACTCACATTTTTGTTGAAGTAGGTTTTTGAAGCTGCCTGAACGCCGTAACAGTTTTCGCCCATGTATATCAGATTCATATAGGTATTAAGAATCTGATCTTTACCCAAGTTGCGTTCGAGATGCATTGCTGTCCACCACTCCTGTACCTTACGCTCAACAGATCTTCGATCTTTTCCCGTCAGGTTTTTTACAACCTGCTGGGTAATTGTACTACCTCCTGCTCCGCCAGTTGAACCGCCAGATTTGACGAAATTCAGTACAGCAGCGGAGGTTCTCTTTAAATCGACACCAAAATGGTCATAAAATCGTTTGTCTTCAATTGCTACAAGTGCATCCTTCAAATCCTGCGGAATATCCTTATAATCAATCTGCTCCCTGTTTTTGCTGCCTTGCAGCGGAATGATAATATTTCCCTCAGAGTCATATACATATGATGTATAACCACTAAGAATCAATTGATCAGGAGTGATGGGCTCTGCCCTGTTGATCCACGCAAGAAGAGCACCTCCTGCAATGCCGGCGGCTGCAGAAGATAAAGCAACAAGAACAATAATAATGAATTTAACAACCAATAATATAAACTTTGCAACTGTATGGGCAGTCCTGTTTTTGCGGCTTTTAACAGGCTTGCTTGAGACAGTTTTTGTTTTAGGGCTCATAAAAGTTCCTCTCCTTTAACTAAAACAAGCTTGATCAATAGTTAAAACGTTTCTTGTATTCTGTTTATACTTCTTATATTTTTTATGTCCAATACTGATGATTATAATCAAACCTATTACATTATAACACAAAAAAAAATTAATTTTAATAAAAATATCAACTTTGATTCACAGTAAGACCCTAAGCTATAGTAGATTCTTACATGGGATCTTTTAAAAAATTTGCCGTTGGTTAATTCTATATGCGAGTATTCTGTTGAAAAAGTATGAAAAATTTTGTAAACTTGTAGTAACACAAGAAAAATGGGGGGGATGAAAATGGAAATAAAGTTCGGGGAAATAATTAAGGCAAAACGGGAGGAAAAAAAATTTCCCTTGTTGAATTTGCAAAGACAGTTGAAATATCTCCAGGTTACCTTTCTCAGCTTGAGAACGGTCGTAAGGCAAATCCCAAGCTCGATACGGTATTGAAGGTTATCAGGGAACTCGAGATTGATATAGACATGTTATTGGGTATTGAGAACACGAACGAAAACCTGAACCTGAAAATTCCCTCTTTTCTGAAGCTGATAATTGCAAAAGACAGAAATCAAAAAGTACTTGAGGAAAAAGAAGTCCTTAAAAAAGTATGCAATATTATGGATAAGCTTTTGGATAGCAAGTATCTTATTGAAAACAAAGAGCTTTATGAAATGTTTCTTGAAGACAATTATATTCAGATTGAGACTACAATAAAAAGATATATGGCTTTTCAGAATGTAAAAGAAGTAATGTAACAACGTTTTTTTGTTTATTCACAAAACAATCCCTGTATTCATAGTATATGAATGGGGGAGGCGTTTTTCATGCGTAGAAAAACCAATCTGCATCATCGCTTGTGGTATGTTGGAAGAAACCGGAGAAGGATATATTTTTGTTTGACTTTGGCAGTAATAATTATGGTCTTTCTTGTACTTATGTGTTTTATTGAAAAAAGGATGAGAACCAGCTTGGACGAATTTTCACAATACAGGACAAAAGCATTGATAACAGGAATTGTCAGTGATGCTGTTAACAAAAACTTTCCTGACAGCCTGATTTATGAAGAGATTGTTATTGTAAATAGAGATAGTTCTGATAGAATAACATCAGTACAAACTAATATTGCAATGCTTAACAGGATATTCTCAAATGTATCTTCAGATATCCAAAAAGAATTGTCTTCGCTTAAGAATGAGAAAATAACTATTCCATTGGGTTCAATTCTTGGAAACTCCATGTTGGCAGCTGAAGGACCTGAGGTTGGAGTAAAGATTATTCCAGCTGGAAGTGTTGAAACCGATTTTAAGTCTGAGTTTACAAGTGCCGGCATTAATCAGACAAACCATAGAATTTATATGACCGTAAAGACCAATGTTGGTATTGTTATACCTTTTGTGCAAAACAAGTCAGAGATAACCACAAATATTCCAATTGCCGAAACGGTTATTGTAGGAGAGGTACCTGAATTCTATATGAAAAGATAGAGTCTTTATGAAAAAGCTTTGGGTCAACAAGTCCCACGCTTTTTGCCTGATTTCCCTTCGGGAAATGGCTCATTATAGAATAAAAAAAGGGCTTGTAAGCCCTTTTTCAGATACTTTTTGATGCTGCTTCCTTTTCCTTCTGGTCGTATATTTGTTCAACTACAGATGCTGAACTGTCCTTATCTTTTCTGCCTTTTTTAAGAGGGT